>RDXA01000123.1 GCA_004292705.1 Sphingomonadales bacterium
TCGCTACCCGCTTCGAAAAACACGCAGACAACTACCTCGGCCTCGTCAAACTCGCCGCCTCAAAAATCTGGATGCGCTTTATGAGTCGGTGACCTAGACCTGTCCCGGCTGCCCGCGATCAGATGCCTGCTGCCTGACGCTGCTCCCCTGTCAGCCACGCAGCCTGGCTTCAAGCTTCGCCTCCAGTTTGAGCCGCACCGCCTCGGCCGCATGGCGCGCGCCCAGTTTGCTCATCATGTTGGCGCGGTGGATTTCCACCGTGCGCGGGCTGATGTCGAGTTGACGCGCAATCGCCTTGTTGCTGCTGCCTTCAGCCAACCAATCCAGCACTTCGCGTTCACGCGCCGAGAGCGTCGAAATCCGGTCGCGCGCTTCGATCATGCGGCGGCGCGCGGCCCCGAACTGTTCGGCTTCCTTTTCGATGCGCAGCAGGCAGCGGGTGAAGCGTTCAGGATCAAGCGGCAGAGCAAGGTAATCCAGCGCGCCCGCCTTGATCGCCTCGACGATCCGCCCCGGGCGCGGCTGTGCATCGACCGCGATCAGCGAAAGCCAGACACCGAGCCGCCCCAACCGTTCGAGGATCATGCTCACCCCGCCCTCTTCGGCCGTGTCGCGGGCGATGACGATGCCTTCGCGCGGGGGATGAACCGCCAATTCGGACAAATCGCCATAGACCTCGCAGTGATGACCGAGGGCGAAGCCCACCCGGGCCAGTTCGGCGCGCTGGCGGCTGCATGAGTCGATGAAGTGGAGCGTGGCTTTGCGTGTCATGCCAGTATGTCTGCGCTAACCACTTATGGGTTTCACGCAGGAGCGGCGCCGATCCGGACGATTTACCGTATCGGGTTGACATTAAATCACTGACAATATGATCTTTTTTTGCTCCGTATCGGAGCCGCCTGAGGTGGTTTCCCTAGGTATCGCCGCTGAACCGGTAGGACGGAAGCGAATGGAAGGCTGACCGCAGGGCATTGCCCCAACCTGATGAAATTGCGTCGAAATATTCATCATCGGCGGTCACGCGATGTTCGTGCGTGGGGGCAAACCCATCCTTGCCAATCACCAGCAGATCGAGCGGCAGACCGACCGACAGGTTAGCCTTGAGCGTCGAATCGAAGCTGACCATCAGCAGCTTGACCGCATCCTCGAAGCTCATGTCGCGCTCGTAGCCGCGGATCAGGATCGGGCGGCCGTATTTGGTCTCGCCGATCTGGAAGAACGGGGTGTCCCAGCTCGCCTCGATGAAATTGCCTTCCGGATAGATCATGAACAGGCGCGGCTGCATGCCCGCAATCTGCCCGGCGACGATCATCGTTGCGGTAAAGCGTCCCTTGCCCTCAGGGCCATTGTCGCGCTGCGCCTGTTCGATGGTGGTGCGCAGCAACCGGCCGATCTCGGTGGCGACCTGAAACATGGTCGGCCCCTTCAGCAGGGCATTGTCGCGCTCGGACGGGGCCTTGGTGCGCTCCTCAAGCTGGCTGATGACCGCCTGCGTCGTGGCAAGATTGCCCGCCGTCATCACTGCGATCATGCGCTCGCCCGGCACGCTCCAGTGGAACAGCTTGCGAAAGGTGGAGATGTTGTCGACGCCCGAATTAGTGCGGGTGTCGCTCATCAGCACGAGACCCTTGTCCAGCACCATGCCAACGCAATAGGTCATGCCGTCATTCTCTCCTTCCCGCGTGTCGCGCGGCCCTAGCCCGAAGCGAGCCACAGCGCAAAGGCCGTGCCTGCAATGTGCGTTTTACTGGGGCGACTGGCCCTGCTGCTGGCTCTGGCTGGCACCCGACTGCACCTGCTCCTGTGCCGCAACCGCGACACCGACGGTCAGCACTTCCTCGGTTGCGCCAATGCTGATGCCGGTGATCGGGGCCGCATCGCGATAGTCGCTCCCTGTCGCCACGCGGACATAGCGCGGATCGGGCGAGATACCGTTGGAGACATCAAAGCCAACCCAGCCCAGCCCTTCGACATGGGCCTCGGCCCAGGCATGGGTGGCCTCCTGCTCGATCCGGTCGTCCATCAGCAGGTATCCGCTGATGTAGCGCGCCGGGATGCCGCTCGCGCGCGCCGCGCCGATGAAGACATGCGCATGGTCCTGACACACGCCGAAGCCATGGCCGACCGCTTCTTCGGCAGTGGTGGCGGAATGGGTGCGCCCGGCCTCATAGGCAATCCGGTCGCGGATCAGACCCGAAAGCGCATGGAGGAAATCGAGCCGCACCTCTGCCGTTGGCGCCGGAAGTTCGCGCATCAGCGCCCGCAGCTTTGCTCCCGGGCGCGTCAGCGGGGTTTGGCGCAGGAAGCTCCACAGCGGCAGATGGCCCGAATGACGGCCAATCACCCCGGCATTGTCCTCGGTCTCGACCACGCCCTCGCAGGTCACAGTCACTTCATGCGCGCCCGGAGCAAGGCCGATCAGGGTCACGTGGTTGAAGTGCTGGTCGTCATACTGCAACTCGGCATGCGCGTTGTCGAAGGTCATGTTCCAGCGGTGGATCCGTTGGCCCTGCGTCTCCTTGGGCGTCAGCCGGAGCCGCTGCAGCGCGTGAATCACCGGCTGCGCAAAAGCATAATGGGTGGTGTGCTTGATCGAGAGGGTCAGCTTGCTCATGCGTGGAACCGGTAATCCTCGGCAATCGCCTGAGCGATCGCGGCGTTGCTGGCGAGGAAGTCCACCAGGAATTCGTGCAGCCCGGCCTCGAAGATCTGATCGACGGTCATGTAACTCATGCGGGTATCGGCATCGCGCATCAGCAGCGCCGCCCGCCCCTCGACGCCATGGTTGCGCGCGAGCGCGCCGAGGCAATCGCGCAAGGCGTTGCGGCAGAAGGCTAGGCTCCGTGGGAAGCGATCATCGAGCACCACGAATTCAACGATCCCCCGCGCCTCGATCTGCCCGGCATTGAGCCAGCTGTAGACCCGCGCCCCGGCGACGGATCGCAGCACCTGTTCCCACTGCCCCGTATCGAGGCTCGATCCGACATAGGAGAGCGAGGGCAGCAGCAGGAAATACTTCATGTCGAGGATCCGCGCGGTGCTGTCCGCGCGCTCGATGAAGGTGCCGGCGCGGGCGAAGTGGTAGCCTTCGTCGCGCAGGATCGAGCCTTCGAACGCACCATGCACCTGCGTGCCAGCGCGCCGGATCGCGCCCAGCACCTCGCCCACGGCAGTCTGGCCGGCGGGCCGTGCCAGCAGCTTGTCGATGGCCATCCAGTTGGCGTTGACCGCCTCCCACACATCCGACGAGATGTTGATGCGGGCTTGCCTCGCATTGGATCGCACTGCGCCGAACATTTCCCGGACATTGCCCGGGTTGGAAGGCCCGCGCAGCACAAAGTTCCACACCTGAAGCCCGTCATAGCCATCATGCGCGGCTTCATAGGCCCCTTGCAGCCCGAGCGTGGCGATCACCGAGCGCCATTCCGCCTCGGCCGTCACCAGATCGCGGGTCAGCGCCATGCGCAGCGCGGCTTCGAGCAGACGCGCGGTGTTCTCGGCCCGCTCAAGATAGCGGAACATCCAGAACAGGCTGTTGGCGGTGCGGCCTAGCATCTGCGCATCAGTCCTTCAGCACCCAGGTATCCTTGGTGCCGCCCCCTTGCGAGGAGTTGACCACCAGCGATCCCTTTTTCAGCGCCACCCGGGTGAGCCCGCCGGGGGTAATGTCGATGCCTTCCGGGCTGACCAGCACAAAGGGCCTGAGGTCGACATGGCGCGGCGCGAGGCCCTTGGCCGTATAGATCGGGCAGGTCGACAGGGCGAGCGTAGGCTGGGCGATGTAGTTATCGGGCCGCGCCACCAGCTTTTCGCGGAATGCCGCAATCTCCCGCTTGGACGATGTCGGCCCGATCAGCATCCCGTAACCGCCCGAGCCGTGAACCTCTTTCACCACCAGTTCGGCGAGGTTGTCGAGCACATAGGCAAGGCTCTGCTTGTCGGCACAGCGCCATGTCTGGACGTTCGGGAGCAGCGGTTTCTCGCCGGTGTAGAACTCGACGATCTCGGGCATGAAGCTGTAGATCGCCTTGTCATCCGCGACCCCGGTGCCGGGCGCATTGGCGATGGTGATCCCGCCGGCGCGATAGACGTCCATGATCCCCGGCACGCCCAGCGCGCTATCGGGGTTGAAGGTCAGCGGATCGAGGTAATCATCATCGACCCGGCGATAGAGCACGTCGATCGGCTTGTAACCGCGCGTGGTGCGCATCTGCACCCGACCCTCGACCACCCGCAGGTCGCTGCCTTCGACCAGTTCCGCCCCCATCTGGTCGGCGAGAAAGGCGTGTTCGAAATAGGCCGAGTTGTAGATACCCGGTGTCAGCACGGCGACCGTGGGCTTGCCCCCGCTGAAAGCGGGCGGGACGCAGGCCGCAAGGCTGCGGGCGAGGCGGCGCGGGTAGTTGGAGACGCTCTCCACCCCGATCCGGCTGAACAGATCGGGGAACATCCCCATCATGGTCTCGCGGTTTTCAAGCATGTAGGACACGCCCGAGGGTGTGCGCGCATTGTCTTCGAGCACGAAGAATTCGTCCGGCCCGGTACGCACCAGATCGATACCGACGATATGGGTGTAGATCCCGCCGGGAGGGGTGAAGCCGACCATGTTGGCAAGCCACGCCTCGTTGCGGTGCAGCAGCCGTTCGGGCAGCCTCCCGGCGCGCACGATTTCCTGCCGGTGATACAGATCGTAGAGGAAGGAATTGAGCGCCCGCACCCGTTGCTCGATCCCGCGCGACAGCTTGCGCCATTCGGGCGCAGTGATGATGCGCGGCACCATGTCGAACGGGATCAGGCGTTCTTCCGCCTCGTTCTCGCCATAGACGTTGAAGGTGATCCCGGTGCGGCGAAAGGTATCATCCGCCTCGCGGTTCTTGCGGCGCAGGAATGCGGGCGGCTGTTCGCCATACCAGCGGCAAAATTCGGCATAGGCAGGCCGGGTGTCGCCCTCGCCATCGAACATTTCGTCGAAATTGCTGCCCCGCGCCTGCATCGCCCCCCGCATTTCCCTTTAGGTGCAGCGCAGCAATGTAACGGGGCTTTCGCAAAAGGAAAGCACTCCCATCGTCTTGCGCAACAATGCCGCAGCAAGGGTCAGGCGCGGGTGGATTCGAGCTCGGCCAGCAGCGTCGCGATCACCTGCGGATCATAGGTGAAGCCCATGTGGGTGCATCGCACCGGGACGGCACGATCGCGCTCCCCTGCACGGCCGGCGGCGCAGCGCGGGGCGATCACACCGTCATTGGCGCTCCACAAGGCAACCGTCTCGACAGGGGGCTTCGTTGCCAGATCGGCGGCAATCGGCGGGGCATCGACCGAGTGGCCGGTGATGAACTGATAGGCGCGCCACACATTGTTGGCCCGCGGTGATCCGGAGAAAGGCGAGCCCATGGTGATAACCTTGGCGACGCTGCCCGGCTGACGCTTGGCAATCTCGCGCGCATAGAGCCCGCCAAGGCTCCAGCCGATCAGCACCACCTTTCGCCCGTGACGGGCGTGGAGTTCGATCAGGCGCTCCTCGATTGCATCGAAACGGTCAGGGTCTGGCCCCCAATTGCGTCCCAGCCCCCAGCGCTTGGCAACATGCCCGGCGTCCTCCAACTGGCGCGCGAGATAGCGCATCCGCATCGGGTGGGTGGCAAAGCCGGGCAGAATCATCGCGACCTGCGGATTGGCGGTGCGCACGACAGCGTGCTTGCGGCGCGGACGGCGCAGCAGTTCGAGCAGCACATCCGCCTCGCCCAGCAACCGGGCCAGCCGCGGTTTGCCCGCTTCATGTTCCTCGGGGCAGGCCTCCCGCGCGAGCGCCACGCGGCGGGCCAGCTCGGTACCGGCATAGGCCTGCTGCGCCTGCACGCCAGCCGCCGTCGCAACTGCCACCAGCGGGGCAGGCAAACGGGAGCGTGCAGGGAGAAATCGGAGCTGTGCCATGGCTGGCACCAAGCCAGATTTGGGATGAATGTTCAATTAATTGTAATACGTGTAATAAATCCGACACATTCGTGCCGCCGCTTATGGGGCGGGGCAGTCGCCGACCCGTTCATGCTTTGCGGTGAAGCTCATCGTTCCCTTGCCCGCTCCGTCGAATTCCATGGCCATCTTGGCGGCGAGATCGGCACCGGTTGTGGACGTGGTGCCGGTCATCTCCATCCGGGCGACGCGTCCTTGCGCATTGCAAACCATCACCGCATCAAGCTTGCCGCCGGCAAGGCTGAAGCGTTCATAGCTGCATTCGCCGTCCTGACCCTGCTTGACCAGTTCCTCGAAGCCCTTGTCGACCTCTTCCTTGGTAAGGCAATCTTCGGTGGTGGTGGTGAGGCCTGCCCCGTGCCCGGCCATCTCCGGCGGCATTCCGGGAATGTCGAGCCCGGTCATGGTGACCGTGGTCTTGTAGAGGCCTGGCTGGGGCCTTGGCATCTCGTCCTTGGCCTGTTCGACCGCTTCCTTGACGCTGACTTCCCCGTTGCCATCGGCATCGGCATTCCCGCCGGAACAGCCCGCGACCAGCGCGGCCGTGGCCGCAACCATGGTGATGGTGATACGCTTCATCTGCACGTCTCCTGCTGGCGGGCATCGGCCTGTCTGTCGGCACCATAACGAAGTTGAGTGCAAAGCGTGCCATCAAAAGCGTCCGGCCCTTCACAAGCGTTGCTGCGAACCGCATATGCCGGAGCATGGCCCAACTCGTGATCCGCCGCGGACTGGACGAGCCCGAAACGGGCGCCGATTTCGTCCCGCACCGCCCCGCCCGCCCCGACAAGTCGATGGGCGGCATCCCCTTCAAGCTGGTCTCGGAATACGAGCCGGCGGGTGACCAGCCGACCGCGATCAAGGAGCTGTGCGAAAGCGCGCTCGATGGTGAGAAGACGCAGGTGCTGCTCGGTGTCACCGGCTCCGGCAAGACCTTCAC
>RDXA01000124.1 GCA_004292705.1 Sphingomonadales bacterium
CGACGATGGGGTTTATGTGAGAGCCCCCCAAACCTCCGCAAACCGTTCCAGCTCCTCCGCCGTGGTCGACCAGCCGAGGCTAACCCGGATTGTCCGCGCCGCGACATCATCGGCTACGCCAAAGGCATCGAGCACCCGGCTTTTCTTGAGCGTGCCCGACGAACAGGCGCTGCCCGCCGAGACCGCGAAGCCCATCGCATCGAGCCGGATCAGCAAGGCCTGCGCGCTCATCGACGGATGCGCAACGGCGATGATGTGCGTGGCCTGCTCGCCCGGGGCGATCAGTTCGCTCGCCCCGCCCAGCGCCGCGCGAAACGCCAGCCGCTGCCCCTCGCCAGTCGCCCAGCTTCCCAGCCCGCCTGCCTCCAGCGCCGCCGCCATGCCCAGCGCGCCCGGCAGGTTCTCGGTGCCCTGCCGATAGCCGCGCTCGTGCCCGCCCGAGGGTTCGAGCAGATTGAAATCCTTCACCAGCAGCGCCCCGACCCCGATCGGCCCGCCAAACTTGTGCGCGCTCACCACCACCATGTCCGCTGCAGGCAACGCCAGCTTGCCCGCGCTTTGCGCGCAATCGGACAACAGCAGCGCCCCGCTCCCGCCGAGGCCCGCGATCATATCGTCCAGCGGATTGATCGTTCCGGTCTCGGAATTGACGTGCTGGATCGCCAGCAAGGTGCCTGCGCCGAGCAGCTCCTTGCCCGTGAACACCACCGCATCCGGCGCGGCGCGGAATACCGCGTCATGCTCCACCGCGCTGACAATCCGGCGCTCGACCTTCGCCCGATTGAGCGCGATCGAGAGCGCCTCACTGGCCCCCGAGGTTAAGATCAGCTCTCCCGTCCATCCCAGCGCCGCCTTGATCCGCTCGCGCGCATCCTCCAGCGCGGCGCGCGCCTTGCGGCCTTCCGCATAGGGCGACGACGGGTTCGCCCACAACCGGAACCCCGCTTCCATCGCGGCCTTCGCCTCGGGGCGCAGGGGCGAGGTGGCGGCGTGATCGAGATAGACGCGGGGCGGAATGGCGGACGTCCTCACAAAAAATTGCGAATTGCGCGGGGTTGCCTATATAGGCCGCGCAGTTCCGAGCGCCACCCGGCGCGGCTCCTCGATCACAAGGTTTACCGATGCCCTCAGTCATCTTTCCCGGCCCCGAAGGCCGTCTTGAAGGCCGTTTCTCGCCCCCGCCCCGCCCGCGCGCGCCGGTGGCGATGATCCTGCACCCGCACCCTGAAGGCGGCGGCACGATGAACGACCGGATCGTGCAGCGGATGTACAAGACATTTGCCGATCGCGGCTTTGCCACGCTGCGGTTCAATTTCCGCGGCGTGGGCCGTTCGCAAGGGAGCTTTGACAGCGGGATCGGTGAACTTTCCGACGCCGCCTCGGCGCTCGACTGGGTGCAGTCGATCCACCCCGAGGCGCAGAGCACGTGGATCGCGGGCTACAGCTTCGGCGCGCTGATCGGGATGCAGCTGCTGATGCGCCGCCCCGAAGTGCGCGGGTTCATTTCGGTCGCTCCACCGGCCAACATGTATGATTTCAGCTTCCTCGCCCCCTGCCCTGCCTCAGGCATCTTCCTGCAGGGCGCATCGGACACCGTTGTGCAGCCCAACGCGGTGCAGAAGCTGGTCGACAAGCTGCGCACCCAGAAGCACATCACCATCCACCACGAGGAAATCCCCCGCGCCAACCACTTCTTCGAGAACGAACTGGAAGAACTGATGCGTGCGATGGACAATTACCTGGACTTCCGGCTCTCGCCCGATTGCCCGATCCGGTAAGGCTGGCAACGCCGTCGCCGGGGCGGCAGCTGATCTTGTCTGTCGCAATCACCGGGCACGGCGCTAACCGCCGCCTGGGGTCTTGATCTGCTCGATCGGCGCCTTTCCGCTACCGGTCGGGATCGTCCAGATCAGCACGTTGGCCACGGCGATCACCGCCAGCAGCAGCATCAGCGCGGGGTTACGCACCTCGCCCGTGCGCCGCCACAGGAAAAATGCCCCCGCCACCAGCGCGAGCGCGGCGAGCATCACGATCGAAAGCACGACATCGGTCATGGCCGTGCCTTAGCGCGCCGGTGACGGCGGGTGCAATTGACTTGCGGCCGACCGCTCGCCAAACCTCGCAGGCATGAGAGAGAGAACCGCTGATGTCACCCGCCGTGAGGCCCTCGCCGGGCTTGGCGGCGTTTCCGCCCTCGCGCTGCTGCCGGCCTGCGCTGCCACCCAGGCGGCACCCCCGCCCGGAACGGCCGCCAGCCCGCTCGGATCGCTCGATCCCGATGCCGCGCTTGACCGCGTCGCCTACCGCATGCTCGCGCACGAGCCAGGCCGCAGCGCCTATGCCGCGACGCTGAGGGAACTCGTCGGGGAGGTGCGCGCATACCCGAAAACGGGACTCACCAGCGACCAGCAGATCGGGTTCGAGGTGGTCGAGACGGCCTTCACCAGCGCGCTGGAAGGCATGGCCCAGCCTTACGGCGATGTCGCGGTCGGCAGCTGGCGCAATGCGCCCTATGTGGTGATCCAGAACGTCGGCGGCTATATCGACCTGCCGCGCTTCTTCGGCTCGGGCCAGCCGCTCAAGGTTGCCGAGGACATCGGCCCCTATATGGACCGTCTGGCCGAAGTCCCGGCGATTCTCGATGGCGAAGCCGATCGGGTTCGCAAGGCGCGGGGGGATGGGCTCGTGCCGCCCGCCTTCCTGCTCGACAAGGCGATTGCGCAGATGGGCGCAAGCATCGCTGCGGCGCGCGAAAGCTACGCCGGGCCGCTCACCGCATCGGGCATCGCGGGGGCGGACAAGGCCGCCGCGCAGGCCGAGCGCATTGCCGCAAGCGGGATCGTGCCCGCGCTCGAACGCCAGATGGCCGAACTGAAGCTTCAGCGCGCCGCTGCCAAGGATGCGGCCGGGATGTGGGCGCAGCCCGGCGGCGAGGAATACTACGATTGGGCGATCCGCGCTTCGACCACCACCCGGCTTACCCCGGACGAAATCCACCGTCAGGGCCTTGAGGAACTAAGGGCGCTGCATGGTCAGATGGACCCGATCCTGAAAGAAATAGGCTATAGTCAGGGCAGCGTCGGCGAACGGATGCGCGCGCTGGCGCAAGACCCGCGCTATCAGTTTGCCGAGGGCGATCCGGGCCGCGCGGAAATCTTCGCTTTCATCAATGACCGCGTCGCCTGGATCAAATCGCAGATGCCGCGCGCCTTCAACCGGCTGGTCGATCCGCCGCTCGAAGTGCGCCGCCTGCCGCTCGCCGAAGAGCCGGGCGCGCCGGGTGCCTATGGCGGAGCAGGGAGCAAGGACGGCTCGATCCCGGGACGGTTCTGGATCAATCTCAGAACCACCGACCTGCACCGCAAGTATGATCTGGCCGATCTGGCCTTCCACGAAAGCATCCCCGGCCATGTGTGGGAGGGCGAATTCTCCAACCGCCTGCCACTGATCCGCTCGATCCTCGCCTTCAACGCCTTTTCCGAAGGCTGGGCGCTGTATGCCGAACAGATCGCCGACGAGCTGGGTGCCTACGACGAATTCAAGGTCGGACGGCTGGGATACCTGCAAAGCCTCGCCTTCCGCGCCTGCCGTCTGGTGGTGGACACCGGGCTGCACTCCAAACGCTGGAGCCGCGAGCAGGGCCGCCAGTTCTTTGTCGAGGAGAATGGCTCCAAGGTCGAGGAAGTCGCCAGCGAGGTCGATCGCTATTGCAGCTGGCCGGGGCAGGCCTGCGGCTACAAGATCGGCCACAGTGAAATCGTCCGTCAACGCGCACGGGCGCAGGCGGAGCTTGGCGGGGCCTATGATTTCAAGGCCTTCAACACCGCCGTGGTGCTGGGCGGCAACGCGCCGCTGAGCGTGATGGCGAACACGGTCAGCCGCTACATCGCGGGGGCAAAGGGGTGACACCAGACCCCTCCGGCAAGCGGGAGGGGGAAAGCCGCGCTGATACCCCCCTCCTGCTTGCGGGAGGGGCCGGGGGTGGACCTGCCGCAAACATCGCCCCCTTTGCATTCCCCGCCGCTGCCCCCATCTTGCAACCTGCATAGGGCAGGAGCGCGGCATGGAAGCACTGGGACAAGACCTTGAAACCATGCGCCGGGTGCCGCTGGCCCCCGCCCATGTCGATGCGATCTGCGCCATCGGGGGCGAGAAGTTCTACCCCGCGGGCACCATCGTCATGGATATCGGCGAGGCGATGGATCGCTTCGTCTATGTCGTCGAAGGCGAGATCGAGGTGGCGGATCCCCACACCGGCGAACGCCTGCTGCCCTCCAGCCTGGGGCCGACGCAATTTCTCGGCGAAATCGGGTTCCTCAACGGCGGAACCAACATCATGCGGATGCGCGCGGCGGTCGATACCAGGGTGATCGAGGCCCCGCGTGCCGAGATGCTGGCTCTGATGAGCCGGGTGCCCGAGCTCAGCGACCACCTCATCACGGTCTTCGCGGCCCGGCGGCGCAAGCAGTTCGAATTGCGCAACGACACGATCAAGGTGATCGGCGCTGACCGCGACGGTCAGGTGCAGGCCGTGGAACGCTTCCTCTCGCGCAATCGCATCCCGTTCCAAAGCTACGATATGGATGCATCCGATCGCGAGACCAAGACCATGTGCAGCCTTCTCGGCCACCAGCCGGGGGTGATCCTTGCAGCGAACACCCGGCTGGATGATCCCACCCCTCGCAAGGTGGCGCAATATCTCGGGCTTGATCTCGGTGTATGTTCCCAGCGCACCTATGATCTGGTGATCGTCGGCGGCGGCCCGGCGGGCGTGGCGGCGGCGGTCTATGCCGGGTCCGAAGGGATCGGGGCGCTGGTGATCGAGGACACGGCGGTTGGCGGGCAGGCCGGCACCTCAAGCCGGATCGAGAATTACATGGGCTTTCCCACCGGCATCAGCGGCACCGATCTGACGTTTCGCGGGCAGGTGCAGGCGATGAAGTTCGGCACCCGCTTCGTGATGCCGCGCAGGGTCGAGGCCATGTCGCGGCGCGCAGCTGGCGCCTATTGCCTGACGCTGGACGACGACGACGAGGTCTGCGCCCGCGCGGTGCTGGTGGCGACAGGGGTGCAATATCGCCGCCTGCCACTGAAAAACCTTGAAGAACTGGAAGGCGCAGGCGTGTTCTATTCGGCCACCGAGATGGAAGCGCGCTTCTGCGCGCGCACCGAGGCGGTGGTGATCGGTGGCGGCAATTCCGCCGGGCAGGCCGCGATGTTCCTCAGCCGGGCGGCCGCCCATGTGCATCTGGTGGTGCGATCGGGCAGCCTTGCCACATCGATGTCGAGCTATCTCATGCAACGGCTCGAGGCCGATCCGCGCGTGACGATCCATTACCATTCCGAAGTCACCGGCTTGCACGGCGAGACTTGGCTTGAGGGCATCACACTGAAGACCGGCACCAGTGAGCAGCACATCGCTACCCGCGCGCTGTTCATCATGATCGGGGCCGCGCCCAATACCGCTTGGCTTTCGGGGTTGGCAGCGACCGACGAAAAGGGCTTCGTTCTGACCGGTGCTGCCGCCGGACAGGCCGATGATTACGCCACCACGGCCCCGGGCATTTTCGCAGTCGGCGATGTGCGCGCGAGCTAGTCGGCCTGCCCCTCACCCCTCCCGCATGCGGGAGGGGTGAGGGGTGCGGCATGCCCTTAGCTCTTGCCGAACAATCCCTTGGCCATGCCGAGGATATCATCCAGCGGGTTGCCGTCCTTGTCGGCATCAAGCATCGAGGCGAAGTGCCCCAGCGAGCCCTCGCCGCCAATCGCGCCGACGATCTGCTGGAGGATGTCGGGGCTAATGCCGGTCTTCTCCGCCGCCAGCGTGACCGTGTCACCGTCCATGACATGGGTCTTGCCGAGCGCCGCGATGGCGGTTTCCACCATCGAAGGGTCCAGTCCGACCTGCTTGGCCAGATTGACCACATCGTCCGGCGCGCCGCCGATGTTCTTCAAAATCCCGTCGAGAATGCTCATGTCGTTTTCCTCCGAGTCGCATGTGAGGGGACTGTGGGCCAACTGCGCGGCGATTCAATGAAAAAGCCCCGCTCCGGTCTTGCGCCGGGCGGGGCTCTCCCTCTCCAACAGGTAATGCGTGCTCAGGCTGCGACCGGAGCAGGCGCGGCTTGCAGCACGCCTTCATCGACATGGGCTTCGAACTGGGCGAAGTTGTCGATGAACAGCTGCACCAGTTTCTTGGCGGTCGCGTCATACTCGGCCCCGTCGGCCCAGGTGCTGCGCGGATCGAGGATTGTCTGGTCGAGACCCGCTTCGGCGAGCGCCGGCACGAACACCGGCACGTCGAAGCCGAAGTTCGGATCCTTGCGGAATTCGACTTCGTCCATCTTGCCGTCGAGCACGGCGTTGAGCAGCGCGCGGGTGGCCTTGATCGGCATGCGGCTGCCGGTGCCATACTTGCCTCCGGTCCAGCCGGTGTTGACCAGCCAGCACTGCGCGCCGCCCTTGGCGATGCGTTCCTTGAGGAGGTTGCCGTAAACGCTCGGGTGGCGCGGCATGAAGGCAGCGCCAAAGCAGGTCGAGAAGGTCGCTTCCGGCTCGGTCACGCCGATCTCGGTGCCCGCCACCTTTGCGGTGTAGCCACTGAGGAAGTAATACATCGCCTGATCCCCGGTCAGCCGCGCAATCGGAGGCAGCACGCCGAAAGCATCGGCGGTCAGCATGATCACGTTGGACGGGGCCGGGCCGAGGTTCTTCTCGGAGGTGTTGGGGATCGACTCGATCGGGTAAGCGCCGCGGGTATTCTCGGTCTTGCTCGAATCGTTGAAGTCGAGCTCGCGGGTCTCTTCGTCCATCGCCACGTTTTCGAGGATGGTGCCGAACATCTTCGTCGTCGCGTAGATCTCCGGTTCGCCTTCCGCGGAAAGATTGATCATCTTGGCGTAGCAGCCGCCTTCGAAATTGAAGACCGCCGTGTCCGACCAGCCATGCTCGTCATCGCCGATCAGGGTGCGGCTGGCGTCGGCCGACAGCGTGGTCTTGCCGGTGCCCGACAGGCCGAAGAAGATCGCGCTCTTGCCGTCCGCGCCGATGTTTGCCGAGCAGTGCATCGGCATCACGCCCTGCGCGGGCAGCAGGTAGTTGAGCAGGCCGAACACGCCCTTCTTCATCTCGCCCGAATATTCGGTGTTGCCGATCAGGATCAGCTTTTCGGTAAAGCTCACCGCGATCACCGTGTCGCTGCGGCAGCCGTGGCGTTCAGGATCAGCCTTGAAGCTGGGCAGGTTGATGATGGTGTATTCGGGGACGAAGCTCGCCAGTTCGTCCGCTGTCGGGCGCACCAGCAGGGTGCGGATGAACAGGTTGTGCCATGCCATCTGGTTGATGACGCGCACGTTGACGCGGTATTCGGGCTGCGAGCCGCCGAACAGGTCGGCGACGTAGAGTTCGCCCGTGCCTTCCAGTTCCTTGAGGAAATCCGCCTTCAGGTTGGCGAAGTGTTCCTCGCTCATCGGCTGGTTGATGGTGCCCCAGTTGATCGTGCTCTCCGTGCCGGCATCGCGGACGATATACTTGTCCTTGACGCTGCGGCCGGTGAACCGGCCGGTATCGACCAGCAGCGCACCGTGCTTGGTGAGCTTGCCCTCACCCTTGGCGAGCGCATGCTCGACGAGCGCGGCGGTGCCGAGGTTGGCGTGGATTGTGGCGCGGGTGGCGAGGTTCTGGGCGGCCAGCGGGGTTGCGAGCGAGGTCAACGTAACGTCTCCTGGGCGAGGCAGCATGGGTGAGTGTCAAGAGACCGACCGGCCACTGCCAGCGAATCTCTCCGGGCCTCTAAGTCACGTCCCGTAGCATGTAAGCATACGTATGCAACCTTGGCCGGAGCTCAGCTGGAAGCAACTGCCCAATCCCCGGATCCGGCCCTTAGTTGGCGACTCTCGCTGCGTCAAACCGGCTGCGCCATAGCAAATCTGATGCGTGCCCAATTGCGGCTTTGCCAGCGTGTGGTGGCGATTGCGGTGGGCTTCCCAAGGCGCTACCCAAGCGCCATGGAAGCGCGGCGGCGCAGAGGATCGAGCCCATGTCCGACAGCACCACAGAGCCTGCATCCGCCCCACCCGAGAGCGCGGACAGCGCGGCGCGCAAGCTCCAGATCGCGCTGGTCGATGATGATCGCAATATCCTCACGACGGTTTCGATCGCGCTCCAGGCGGAGGGCTTTGCCACGCGGCTCTATTCGGATGGCGAGACGGCATTGAAGGCACTGCTCGACAATCCGCCCGATCTGGCAGTTTTCGACATCAAGATGCCCAAGATGGACGGAATGGAGCTGCTGCGGCGGCTTCGCGCCCAATCGCCGCTGCCGGTCATCTTCCTCACCAGCAAGGACGACGAAAGCGACGAGGAAGCGGGGCTGGAACTGGGCGCGGATGACTACATCGCCAAGCCGTTCAGCCTGCGCCTGCTGGTCGCCCGCATCCGCGCGATCCTGCGCCGCGCCGAGCCATTGGCGGGCGGCAGCGCGCTTGCCTCCACATCCGAACCTGCACCCGCCAGCCTCATCCGCGGGCGATTGCTTATGGACCCGGCGCGCCATCAGGTGACCTGGCAGGGCGAGCCGGTCAGTCTCACGGTGACCGAATTCCTGATCCTCGAGGCGCTCGCGATCCGCCCCGGCGTGATCAAGAGCCGCAACCAGTTGATGGACGCCGCCTATCCCGACGATGTCTTCGTGGATGACCGCACGGTCGACAGCCACATCAAGCGGATGCGGCGCAAGTTCAAGATGGTCGATCCCGGTTTCGATGCGATCGATACGCTCTATGGCGCGGGCTACAGCTTCACCGATGGCTGACGGCACGCAGCGCTCGGGCGGGGGCGAGCAACTGACCGCGACCGGGCGGTTTGCGCTGACGGGGCGCATTCTCGCGGTCAACATCCTGCCGCTGCTGGTGATGGGCGGCGGGCTATTCTATCTCGACAGCTACCGCACGCAGCTCATCAACGAACGCTTCAAGCTGGCCCGGATCGAGGCGCAGATCACTGCCGAGGCGCTCGCCGGTGCCACCCGCGAGCGGCAGGAGGCGCTGCTGGTGCAGATTGGCAAGGAACAGCGCATGCGGTTGCGGATGTTCGATGCCGAAGGCAAACTCACCGCCGACAGTTTTGCCCTCGCCGATCCCGCCTTTCGCTTCAACGACATCGCCGACGACAACTGGGAGCAGGAATTTGCCCGATGGCTTGACCGCACGGTCGACACCATCGTCGCGGCAGAATCGGTGCAGGACTACATCGAACCCGAAGCGCAAGAAGCCGATGCCTGGCCCGAGCTCGCCCGCGCGCGCGAGCTCGGCCTGTCGCAGGTGCGCCTCTATGATTGGAGCGACGGCACTCCGGTGATTACCGCTGCCGTGCCGGTGGGCCTGCAAGGCGCAACCCTGCTGACCGTGCGCAACGCGGTCGACATTACCGAAAGCGTGCGCGCCGCGCGCACCACATTGTTCGTCGCCATGCTGCTGGTCATGGCCGCCTCGGCAGCACTGTCGCTGTTCCTCGCGCGCACCATCGTGACACCGCTGCGGCTGCTGGCGCGCGCAGCGGTGCGGGTGAAGCAGGGCCGTGACCGCGAGGTGGAGGTGCCCCGCCTGCCCCAGCGCAGCGACGAAATCGGTCTGCTCGCCCGCGCGGTATCGGACATGACAGGGGCGCTGCGCCAGCGCATCGACGCGGTCGACAGTTTCGCCGCCGACGTGGCGCACGAAATCAAGAACCCGCTGGCCAGCTTGCGCAATGCGGTCGACACGTTGCCGCGCGTGGAAGACCCCGCGCTGCGCACCGAACTGATCCAGATTGCCGCCCATGACGTGCGCCGGATCGACCGCCTCGTGACCGAGATCGCTGCCGCCAGCCGGGTCGATGCCGAGATCAGCCGGGCCACGCTCGAACGGATCGATCTTGCCGAATTGTTCGAAAACCTGATTCGCAGCCGCGACAACCGGGGCATGAATGGCGGACGGCGACTCGTGCTGGACACAGCGCGTGGCGGGCATACGCGGGTCATGGGAGTGCCCACCCAGCTGGAACGGGTCGCGGAAAACCTGATCGACAACGCCGTTTCCTTCTCGCCCGAGAGTGGCACAGTGCGCGTGGTGATCCGGCAGGCAGGCCGCCACGTCGTCACCGAAGTCTGCGACGAAGGCCCCGGCATCGCCCCCGAGCGGCGCGAGGACGTGTTCCGGCGATTCCATTCGGACCGGCCAGAGGGCGAGAGCTTCGGCAATCATTCCGGCCTGGGTCTCGCCATTGGCCGGGCCATTGCCGAAGCGCATGACGGAACACTGGTTGCCGAAGCCCGCCCTGACGGCGCAGCAGGCGCGTGCCTGCGCCTGACCTTGCCAGTCGCGCCATGAGCGGAGGGTCGGTGTTCGTGATACAGGCCGGTGCGGTCGCGATTGGCGGCCGTGCATTGCTGATCGAAGGGCCGCCGGGCAGCGGCAAATCGAGCCTGGCACTGACGCTGATCGATCGCGGCGCAACACTGATCGGCGATGACGCCGTCGCGCTGACAGCCGATGGCGAGCATCTGATTGCCGCGCCGCCACCCAGTATCGCCGGTCTGCTCGAAGTGCGTGGGATCGGACTGGTGCAGCTGCCGGTTGCACTGCGTGCACCGGTGGCATTGATCCTCGCCCTCGGTGGCCCACCGCCTGATCGCCTGCCGGAAACGCCGCTTCCCACCCGCATGATCGGCGGGGTGCCGGTGCCGGTGCTCGCCTTCGACCCCGGCTGCATCGCGCCCGCCCAGCGCGCCGAATGGGCGCTGCGCCTTCACGGGATCGAATGCGAACCGGCTTCACTTTCCGTCCCACAAGCACCACAGTGCCGCGCATGAGCGCCTCCCCCGCCCCTCCTCCGCACCCCGAGAAGCGCCCGCTGCTGCTGGTGACCGGGCTCGCAGGCGCGGGCAAATCGACCGCGCTCGCCGTGCTGGAGGATCTCGGTTGGGAGACCATCGACAACTTCCCGGTACGCCTGCTCAAGCGGCTGGTCACGATGCCCGACGAAACGCGCGGGCCGCTTGCCATCGGCTTCGATTCGCGCACCCGCGGCTTCGTGCCCGCCGATGTGATCGAATTGGTGAAAGACCTTGCCGCCCGGCCTGACATCGCGCTCACCTTCCTGTTCCTCGATTGCGGGGGGGGTGAGCTTGAACGCCGCTTCAACGAAACCCGCCGTCGCCACCCGATGGCCGCGGGGCGCCCGGTGATGGAGGGGATTTCCGCCGAGCGCGAGCTGCTGGAACCCCTGCGCCGCTGGGCCGAAGTGATGATCGACACCTCGGTGATGACCAGCAACGACCTGCAGACGCGCATGCGCGAGCTTTTTGCTCCGGTCAGCGACGAGGCGGCGCTGACCCTCACCTTGTCGAGCTTCGGTTTTTCCCGCGGAATGCCGCCGCTGGCCGATCTCGTATTCGACATGCGTTTCCTCGACAATCCGCATTGGGTGCCGGAATTGCGCGAGCAAACCGGGCAGGATGCCCCGGTCGGCGAACATATCGAACGCGACCCTGCCTTTGCCGAGGCCTTCACGCGGATCCGCGATCTGCTGCTGGTGTTGCTCCCGCGCTACGCCGCGCAGGGCAAGCCCTATGTCCATGTCGCCTTTGGCTGTACCGGCGGGAGACACCGCTCGGTCTTCACCGCCGAGACGATGGCTGAGGCCTTGCGCGAGGCGGGATTTTCGCCCACTGTCCAGCATCGCAATCTGGGGTCACGCACGGCCGACGCGATTGAACGTCACCGCCGCTGAGCGCGTCCCGGGAATTCGCGAGACCTTGCACTGCAAGCGCATTGTCCCGCATGGTAGAAACGCGTAAGGCACGCCCGCAGACGGGCAGTTAACGGACCCCTTTTCACGCATGATCGGCTTGATCCTGGTAACCCATGGCCGCCTCGCGGACCAGTTTGTCGAGGCGATGGAGCACGTGGTCGGCCCGCAGGACGGGATCGTCACGGTCTGCATCGGCCCCCATGACGATATGGAGCAGCGCCGCGCCGACATCGCCGAGGCGATTGCGACGGTCGACAATGGCCAGGGTGTCATCATCCTCACCGACCTGTTCGGCGGCACACCTTCGAACCTTGCGATTTCACTGCTCGATGCCGGGCATGTCGAGGTGATCGCCGGGATCAACTTGCCCATGCTGATCCGCCTGGCCGGGGCAAGGAAGGCGATGGACGTGAGCGCCGCGGTGCACGCCGCGCAGACTGCAGGACGCAATTACATCACCATTGCGAGCGAATTGCTCGGGGCTGACACCGCCCCGCCTGCGCGGGCCAAGGCCTAGAAGGCGGCCGCCGTGGGGGAGGCAAGGCAGCAGGTCACCATTGTCAACCGCCGGGGTCTGCACGCCCGGGCGGGGGTCGATCCTCGGGCTGATGATGCTTGGCGCAGCCAAGGGCGATACGGTCGAAGTTGCGGTGGAGGGGGACGACGCCGAGGCCGTGCTTGCCGATCTGGTCGCCCTGATCGCCGACGGCTTTGGCGAAGACTAGCGCGCCCGCGCCGCATCGCGTAGGCGGCCGACATGCGCAAGCACATCACCGGCTTTTCCAACCCCACAGTCAAATATCTGCGGTCGCTGCGCGACAAGAAGCATCGCAAGCGTGCCGGGCAGTTTCTGGTCGAGGGGTTGCGACTGCTCGAAGACGCGCGGGCTTCGGGCCGGGTGCCACGCACGCTGGTGATGGCCGAGGGGCGCGCGCATCCGCTGCTGGCACGGCTCGAGGCTGACGTCATGGCGGCGGGCGGCGAGATAATTGAAACCACGCCCGACATTCTCTCCAAGATCACCGGCAAGGAGAACGCGCAGTCGGTCGCGGGCGTGTTCGACGAGTGGGACACGTCTCTGGCAGCCCTCGACCGCGCGAGCGCACCGATCTGGCTCGCGGCGCAGGCGCTGCGCGATCCGGGCAATCTCGGCACCATGCTGCGCACTTGCGACGCGGTGGGCGCGGGCGGGCTGATCCTGATCGACGACTGCGCCGACCCCTTCAGCGCCGAGGCGGTGCGCGCGAGCATGGGGGCGGTGTTTACCGTCGGGCTGGCGCAGGCACGGTGGGAGGCGTTTTTGCCGTGGCTGCGCGGTGGGGCAGGCCAGCTGGTGGCCGCGTCCCTGCGTGACGCGGTGCCCTATCGCGGCGCGGCTTATGCGGCGCCGTGCTTCATTCTGGTCGGCAACGAATCGCAGGGCCTGCCGGAGGAATACGAAGCGGCGTGTGATCTACGGGTGACGATGCCGATGCGCGGGCGCGCGGATTCTTTGAATGCCGCTGTGGCAGGCGCGGTGCTGGCTTACGAAGTGCTGGCAGGGTTGGAGAGCTGATTACTCAGCCGCGTCCTTGCGCGCTTCGAGCACCGGATACTCAGCCTCGACCGCATCGCCATCGGCCGCATTGTAACGCGGGGCGCTTTCGACCAGCGGCACCGCTTCGATCTCGCGCTTGCCGATTTCGACGCCCTTCTCCGCCAAGCGCCGCCCCGATGACAGCACGTTGCGTTCGAAGCTGCCTACGAACTTGTTGTAATTGTTGACCGCGCTTTCCAGCCCGCCACCAACCCGCTTCAGGTGTTCGGCGGCGGTGGCGAGGCGATCATAGAGCTCGGCACCCATGCGCCCGATTTCCGCTGCCTCGTTGGCCATCTTGTCCTGACGCCACACCTGCGCAACCGTCCGCGCGATGGCGACGAGATTGGTCGGGGTCGCCAGCAGCACCTTGTTGCGGAAGGCGAAGTCCCACAATTCGGGATCATGTTCGAGCGCGGCGGCGACGAAATGCTCGCCCGGCACGAACATCACCACATAGTCGGGCGCATCGTCGAACTGGCTCTGGTAGCTTTTCGATCCCAGCGTTTGCACATGGCCCCGCATCGACTTGGCGTGCAGATCGAGGTGCCGCTTGCGCTCGCCCTCGTCATCGGCCTCGAAGGCGGCCTGATAGGCGTTCAGTGACACCTTGGCATCGATCACCAGCTTCTTCTGCCCCGGCACATTGACGATCGCATCGGGCCGCAATCGCCCGTCAGCCGTGTCCAGCGACTGTTCGAGATGGAAATCGGTATGTTCGGCCAGCCCGCATTGTTCGAGCACGTTTTGCAGCGCTCGCTCCCCCCAGCGCCCGCGCGCCTTGGGGGCGTTGGTAAGCGAATTGCCGAGCCGCTGCGCCTCGCGCCTTACATCTTCCTGGCCCTTGCGCATCTCTTCGATCACGCCGGTCAGCTGGCCGAAGGCATCGGTGCGCTTGGCCTCCAGTTCGGCCACCTGCTTTTCGTAACTCGCCAAACGATCACCCACGGGGGCAAGCAGCGCCTTCAGCTTCTCCTCGCTCGCCTTCTCCGAATGGCCAAGCCGTTCTTCGGCGCGCTTGAGGAAGGCTTCCTGCGCCTTGCCCAGA
The DNA here is from genome assembly GCA_004292705.1 of Sphingomonadales bacterium. Classification (GTDB taxonomy): domain Bacteria; phylum Pseudomonadota; class Alphaproteobacteria; order Sphingomonadales; family Sphingomonadaceae; genus Erythrobacter. The sequence goes on from RDXA01000124.1 coordinate 14,415, forward strand.
ACGGCAGCGCCGGTGTTCTCGAACTCCTTGAGCAGATTGGAGCGCGATTCTTCGAGCAGGCGCTTCTGTTCTTCAAATCCGGCGCGCTCGGCGCGGAACTGCGCGTTTTCGGCGCGCGCGGAATCGAGTTGCGTAGCCAGCGCATCGGCCCGCGCCGCGCGCTCGCCCAGCGCCGCAACCTCGATCCGCGCCTGTCCCAGTTCGGCTATGGCGCGCTTGAACTCGCCCGCCTGTTCTGCCCCTGCCCGCTCAGCGTCGGCCAGTCGCACACGCAGATCAGCGAGCGGTCGCGAGGCGAGGAACCACGCCGCCACGCCGCCAAGTGCGGCACCGAGGATGAGGGCGATAAGCGGAAGAATCGACGGGTCCATCGCGTGATCCTACATGGAACGTATGGGGAACGCTAGGGCTGTTGCGCGGATATGCCCAAGAAAGCGTGACCCCGGCTCAGGGCCGGGGCGGGGGTAGGCGCTGCAACGGCGCAAGGCACGTCGCGAGGGAACCCGCGTGAGCCGCAGGGGCTCCGCAGCGTAGCGAGGGAAGCAGCCCCAAGGACGAACCCGCGGATGCGGATTCGAAAACAGACTACGCCATTTGCCTGATTTTCTTCAATTTCTTCAACGCCATCGACTTCTTCAGCCGCGAAAGGTGATCGATGAACAGGATGCCTTCGAGGTGGTCCATCTCGTGCTGCAGGCAGGTCGCCAGCAAGCCTTCAAGGTGTTCCTCATGGGCGTTGCCGTCCAGGTCCTGATAGCGCACCGTGCAGGTCGCCGGGCGATCGACGTCGGCATAGATCTCGGGGACCGAGAGGCAGCCTTCCTGATAGGTCGACAGCTCCTTGGCCGGATCGAGGATCACCGGGTTGATGAAGACGCGCGGTTCCTTTTTCGTGGCCGGGTGGGTGTGCTTGTGGCCACCATGCGAGGTGCATTCCACCGGCTCTGCGTCCGGATCGTCGGGTTGCAAGTCGATCACCAGCACCCGCTTGGGCACGCCGACCTGGATCGCGGCGAGGCCGATACCGGGGGCATCATACATCGTCTCGAACATGTCTTCGACGAGCGTGCGAAGGTCGTTGCCGAACTCGTGGGGTTCGACCGGGGTCGAGATGGTCTTCAGCCGGGGGTCCGGCACTTCAAGGATTTCACGGATAGCCATGGCGCGCAAAATAGGGGCCGCGCCCGCAAGGCGCAAGCGCGATGCTCCGATCAGGGTGATCGGCGCAACCAGCGCTTTCCGACATGGCCGCAGGCGGGGCAGCGCCCGATGTAGGACTTTTCCCCGCTCGCCTTGTAGCGGACACCGCCCATGTCCCACACGCTTTCGCGGTGGCCGCATTGGCCGCATTCGTGCGCCCACTCGCGCGATTCGCGCTCGACGCCGGGGCCGAACAGCCATGTGAAAAAGCGTTGGATGCGGTTCATCCCATCGGTCGCCTTGCCCGCAACGCCTGCGCCAGCGTGCCTTCGTCAAGATAGTCGAGCTCGCCGCCGACCGGCAGGCCGTGGGCAAGCTGGGTGACGCGCACCGGGTGCGCTTCCAGCCGCTCGGCGATGTAATGCGCGGTGGTCTGGCCTTCGAGCGTGGCGTTCATCGCCAGCACCACCTCGTCCACCCCGCCCGCTTCGACGCGGGCAAGCAGGCTGGCAATGTTGAGGTTATCGGGCCCGATCCCGTCCAAAGCGGAAAGCCGGCCGCCGAGCACATGGTAGCGCCCGGGGAACAGCCGCGAACGATCCAGCGCCCAGACGTCGGAGACCTCCTCCACCACGCACAGAGCGCGCGCGTCGCGGCGCGGATCGGCGCAGATGCCGCAGGGGTCGCGGGTGTCGACATTGGCGCAGGTCTGGCATTCCACCAGGGTCTCGGCCACGCCTGCGAGCGCCTCGAGCAGGGCGGGAAGCGCGCTTTCACGGTGCTTGACCAGCCACAGCACCGCCCGCCGCGCCGAACGCGGGCCGAGGCCCGGCAGGCGGGCAAGCTCGGAACTCAGAGCCTCGATCTCTTGCGATGCCATGGAGGGGGAGATAGGGGCTGCGCTCCGCTTCACAAAGGCCGCAGGGCATTCTTATGCGCATCATCTTCATGGGAACGCCCGAATTCGCGGTGCCGGCGCTGCGGGCGCTGCACGCGGCGGGGCATGATGTGGTGTGCGTCTACACCCAGCCGCCGCGCCCGGCAGGACGGGGGAAGAAGCTCAGCCCCTCGCCGGTGCAGATCGAGGCCGAGCGGCTAGGGTTGCCGGTGCGCTCGCCGGTGTCGTTGCGAAATGGCGAGGCGCAAGCGGAGTTCGCGGCCCTTCAGGCCGATGTCGCGGTGGTCGCCGCCTATGGCTTGATCCTGCCGCAGGCCGTGCTGGATGCGCCGAAGCACGGTTGCCTCAACATCCATGCCTCGCTGCTCCCCCGTTGGCGCGGCGCGGCGCCGATCCACCGCGCGGTGATGGCGGGCGACGCCGAGACGGGCGTGACGATCATGCAGATGGAAGCGGGGCTCGATACCGGGCCGATGCTGCACAAGGTTGTGGTTGAGATCGAGCACCAGACAACCGGCGAACTCACCACGAGACTGGCCGATCTCGGCGCGTCGGCGATGGTCTCCGTGTTATCGAACCTTGGCGCTTTTCCGCCAGTCCCGCAGGACGAAAGCAAGGCCTGTTATGCACCGAAGATCGACAAGGCGGAGGCGAGACTTGACTGGAACGAGTCGGCTTCTGACTTGAAGCTGAAAGTGCAAGGCCTCGCCCCCTATCCCGGCGCGTGGTTTGAATTCAATGCGCAACGCATCCGCGTTCTGGATTGTGTCGATTGTCTGCCATATGGTTTGCCCCAGTCCGCGAAACCGGGAACGGTCTTCAGACTTCACGACGGTATACCCGCGATTGCTTGCGGGTCGGAATACCTTCTGCCCATGATAGTTCAGCGTGCAGGCAAGGCGGAAATGCCCGTCATGCAGATGTTGCGCGGCTTGGACATACCGCAAGGGACGGTGCTGACGTGATCCCCGTCGCAGCCTCGTCACCCCGGCGCAGGCCGGGACCCAGAGCAGCACACGTCGCGCTCGCGGCCCTGGGCCCCGGCCTGCGCCGAGGTGACGGATAGAGCATGACCCGCTTCGCTCTCACCCTCGAATTCGACGGCACGCCGTTCTTCGGGCTGCAACGCCAGAGCCACGGGCCGAGCGTGCAGCAATCGGTCGAGGACGCGCTCCACCGGATCACCGGGGAGACCGTGACACTCCACAGCGCAGGTCGCACCGATGCCGGGGTGCATGCGCTGGCGATGCGCAGCCATGTCGATATCGCCAAGCCGTTCGATCCGTTCCGGCTGATGGCAGCGCTGAACGCGCAGCTTTGCCCCGATCCCGTCGCGATCACCGCCTGCGAAGTGGTGCCGGATGACTGGCACGCACGCTTTTCCTGCACCGGGCGGCGTTACCTCTACCGCATCATCAATCGCCGCGCGCCGCTGACCTTGCAGCGCAACCGCGCATGGCACGTCCCCCAGCCGCTCGATGCCG
>RDXA01000125.1 GCA_004292705.1 Sphingomonadales bacterium
TGGGCGTTCTGGGAACCGGCATTGAAATAGCCTGCGATGCTGGCGAACACGCCTTGCGAGCCCGACCGTGTCACGGCTGCAGCAGTGCCGACCGGCGCGGCCACATCGCTCGCCACGCCGCGCACGGGCGCGAAGGCGGCAGGTTGCCACAGCGAAAGAGCCAGAAGTGCCGCGCCCACCACAGCGCCGGCACCGGCCAGCAGGTAGCCGGTGAACAGCGAAAACTGTGCCTTTTTCGAGAAGCCCGCGCGGCGCGACGAGGGAGGCGCCATGGCTCTAAAGTCCCTTCTGCCGCTCTGACCGGCTCACACTGGTGCGGATCACGCTGTCATCAGCACGCCGCGATAGATCGGATCTTCCATCGCCCGGCCGGTGCCGATGGCGACGCAGGTCAGCGGATCTTCAGCAACCGAGACGGGCAGTCCCGTCTCTTCGCGCAAGTGCTCGTCAAGACGGCGGATCAGCGCACCGCCGCCGGTCAGCACGATGCCCTGATCGACAATATCCGCTGCGAGCTCAGGCGCGGTGTTTTCGAGCGCGATACGCACACCTTCAACAATGGCGCCAATCGGTTCGGACAGCGCCTCGGCGACATGCGCCTGGTTGATGGTGATTTCCTTGGGCACACCGTTGACGAGGTCGCGGCCCTTGAGGGTGATGGTCTCCCCGACGCCGTCCTCGGGGATCATGGCGATGCCGTAATCCTTCTTGATGCGCTCAGCGGTCGCGTCCCCGATCAGAAGGTTGTGGTGGCGGCGCACATAGCTGACGATGGCTTCGTCCATCTTGTCACCCCCGGTGCGGACCGAAGTGGTGTAGGCCAGCCCGCGCAGCGAAAGCACCGCGACTTCGGTGGTGCCGCCGCCGATGTCGACCACCATGCTGCCGACCGGCTCGGTCACCGGCATGTCGGCCCCGATCGCGGCCGCCATCGGCTCGAGGATCAGGTGCACGTCCGACGCGCCAGCGTTCGAGGCCGCGTCGCGGATCGCGCGGCGCTCAACCGACGTGGAGCCGGAGGGGACGCAGATCACGATTTCGGGGTAGCGGAACATCGACTTCTTGCCGTGCACCTTCTGGATGAAGTGCTTGATCATCTGCTCGGCCACTTCGATGTCGGCGATGACGCCGTCGCGCAGCGGGCGGATCGCCTCGATGTTGTCGGGGGTCTTGCCCATCATCATTTTGGCATCATTTCCGACCGCCTTCACGCGGCGGATACCGTTGATTGTCTCGATCGCGACAACGGAGGGCTCGTTCAGCACGATCCCCTGATCCTGCACATAGACCAGCGTGTTGGCAGTACCGAGATCGATGGCCATGTTTTGCGAACGGAAGCTGAAGAAATTGGAGAGAAAACTCATCGGTGGTGGTGTTCCAATGGTGGAGGGCCTGCAAGCTGCACACGCGGTCGCTGCGAAGGAATTCGACCCGGTTATGACATGACTGGGTGCGCCTAGCGAATCCGCAGACAAAAGGCCAAAATATTTGTCCACCGTGGCGGCGATTTTGGCGCGGCTGCTCTCGAAATTGCGGCGGCTCATCGCTAGCGTCCGCGCAAATGCCCGAAATCCGCCGCCTCCCTGCCGCGTTGGTCAACCGCATCGCCGCGGGCGAGGTGGTGGAGCGCCCGGCGGCGGCGCTCAAGGAACTGGTCGAAAACGCGATTGATGCGGGCGCGGGGCGAATCGGCGTGGTGCTGGCCGAGGGCGGGCTCGAACGGATCGAGGTGGTCGATGACGGCGGCGGGATGGCACCGCAGGCGATGGCTTTGGCCTTGGAGCGCCATGCCACCTCCAAATTGCCCGACTCGCTGATTGGCCCCGATGGCGCGATTGAACTGGTCACGACATTGGGCTTCCGCGGCGAGGCCTTGCCTTCGATCGCCAGTGTTGCGCGGCTGACCATCGAAAGCCGCGAGGCGGGTGCCTCAGAGGGGTGGCGGCGGGTGGTCGATCATGGCGCGGTGCTGGCGGATGAACCCGCTGCGCTTCCCCCCGGCACGCGGGTTCGGGTCGAGGAGCTGTTCGCCAAGGTCCCGGCGCGCCGCAAGTTTCTTCGTTCGGCCCGCAGCGAATATGCCGCCTGCCTCGATGTGGTCCGCCGTCTTGCCATGGCGCGGGCGGATATCGCCTTTACGCTTGAGACAGCAGGCGAGGGGGGCAAGCGCAAGGTGTTGAGCCTGCAAGCTGGCGAGGAGCTTGCGGTGCGCGTCGCCCGGATCATCGCGCATGAACTGAAGGACAATTCGGTCGCCATCGATCAGATGCGCGAAACGCCGCACGGGATCATGCGCCTCACCGGGATTGCCGGTCTGCCGACCTACAACCGGGGCGTGGCTGACCACCAATATCTGTTCGTCAATGGTCGCCCGGTCAAGGATCGCCTGCTGGTGGGCGCAGTGCGCGGCGCCTATGCCGACATGCTGGCAAGGGATCGCCATGCGGTGCTGGCGCTGTTTCTCGACATTCCGCCGCAGGATGTCGATGTGAACGTCCATCCGGCCAAGACCGAGGTGCGGTTCCGGGATAGTGCGGGGGTGCGGGGATTTATCGTGTCGGGATTGCGGCATGCGCTGGCGACGGGAGACAGGCGCTCTGCGCAGGGGCCGGATCGCGGGGCGATGGCGCGGTGGGTGAGCGAGCCTCTTAGCCCCTCCCCTTCAGGTGAGGGGTTGGGGTGGGGGACTTCGTCGCTTGCTCCAAGTTTGACATTCCCCACCCCCGGCCCCTCCCCTGAAGGGGAGGGGGGAAAGATGCTGCGCGATGCCTCTCACGCCTTCGCCCAACCCCAGGGCCGCGCGGAAGAAGCTGCCCCCCTGCCGCAGCAAGCCGAGCAATACCCTCTCGGCGTCGCGCGCGGGCAAGTGGCGAACACCTATATCGTGGCGGAAGCCGCCGACGGGCTGGTGCTGGTCGATCAACACGCCGCCCACGAACGCTTGGTGCTCGAACGCCTGCGCGCCGCCGGGGCAGGGGAGGCCAGCCGCCGCTCGCAGGCATTGCTGGTGCCCGATGTAGTCGAAATGGATGAGGTCGATTGCGACCGGCTAGAGGACGCTGCCGAGGGCCTTGCCCGCTACGGCCTCGTAATCGAGCGCTTCGGGCCTTCTGCCATGCTGGTCCGCGCGGTTCCGGCAGCCATTGTCAAGGCAGACAGCGCCAAGCTGCTGCGCGATCTGGCCGACGACATCGCCAAGCACGGCAAGCAGGAAGACAGCGGCGCGCTGCTGCTGGCCGAGCGGCTCGAACTGGTGCTGGCGACGATGGCCTGCCACGGATCGGTGCGAGCAGGGCGGGTGCTGAGCGTTGCCGAGATGAACGCGCTTCTGCGGGAGATGGAAGCGACGCCGCGCTCAGGCCAGTGCAATCACGGGCGGCCGACGTGGGTGAAGCTGTCGATGGAGGATGTCGAGAAGCTGTTTGGGCGGCATTGAGGCCGGAGGTTGATGACTAAGCCGAGCAATTGGCCCGACTGGAATATTCGGCACAACTGATCCGTTGGCCCAGGAAGAAAGCCACTTCCCGTGAATGGACCTCGCACCAATGCTGACTGACACCACCTCGCCCCTGCCGCCGCTTCCATGGCTAGATCCGTCGGAACCGGCTCTGTCGTGCATTAACCCTGCCAGCCGCAAGACCGGGCAAAGCAGAACGCCAATCGAACTTCGCGGCGCGATCGGGGCGGTCTTTGTGGGGCTGTGCGTCGGCCCATCTTTCTTGCTGCTTTGGCCCCTTGCACAACCGGTCCCGGGGGTGGATTTGGTTCGCCCCGCACAAACCGCCGTGACCGCAGTTGCGTCGGCACCCGTGGAAACGAGCGTCGCAGATAGCGCGGCGCTGATCGCGGCACCTGCGCCGGTCATGCCCGAAGCAGCACCACCAGCCGTGATCGCGAAGGCCCCCTCTCGGACCGCGATTGCCGCGCCCTCGATTGGTCGGTTTCCGGCCGTCGAGGCGCGCACGACCAATGCCGCCCCAATCGTCACCCCGCCTGCGCCCCCGGCTGCCGATACCCCGGCCAGCGCCGAGATCATCGCAGAATTCCGGTTGGTCGTGGAAGAAAGCCGGAACACTGCACGCCGCGTTATCCGCCTCGCAAGCCGCCAGCGACCCCCGCGAGACGTCTCGGCAGAGGAGTTGGCCCGTTATCGCATTTGGCAGCAGAACGCCGATGCAGCCAGAGACTACCGCCAATATCTCGACACGTTGTCCCGTTCGATGCGCGGCTCGCCGTCGCAGGCTGTAAGCCAGCGATTGCTGGAACGGGCGCGTCAGACCCAGACCTATCTCACGAAAATGCTGGCGGATTCGCAGGCTGCGAAAAATTAACCCTCAGACATTGAACTTGAACAGCAGCACATCCCCGTCCTGCACCACGTATTCCTTGCCTTCCTGCCGCAGCTTGCCCGCTTCCTTCGCGCCCGCTTCGCCGCCCAGCGTGACGTAGTCGTCATAGGCGATGGTCTCGGCGCGGATGAAGCCGCGTTCGAAGTCGGAGTGGATTTCGCCTGCCGCCTGCGGGGCCTTGGCACCGTCGGGGAAGGTCCAGGCGCGGGCTTCCTTGGGGCCGCAGGTGAAGAAGGTCTTGAGGCCCAAGAGCTTGTATCCGGCGCGGATCACGCGGGCGAGGCCGCTTTCGGTGAGGCCCAGGGCTTCGAGGAACTCGCCCCGGTCTTCCACCGGCATGGCGACCAGTTCGGCTTCGATGGCGGCGGAGACCACCACCGCTTCCGCACCCTCGGTGGCGGCCTTGGCGAAGACCTTGGCCGACAGCGCGTTGCCTTCGGCGGCGTCTTCCTCCGCGACGTTGCAGACGTAGAGCACCGGCTTGGCGGTGAGCAGCTGGGCCTGCTTGAACAGCCGCGCTTCCTCCTCATCGCCAGGCACGGTGAGGCGGGCGGGCTTGCCTTCGCGCAGCAGTTCGAGAGCCTGCCCCAGCACGCTCGCCATCGCCTTGGCTTCCTTGTCGCCCGCCGCGCCGCGCTTGGCGGCGGCGGGGACACGCTTTTCGAGGCTTTCGAGATCGGACAGCATCAGCTCGGTCTCGACCACTTCGGCATCCGCGATGGGATCGACCTTGTTGGCGACGTGCTGGATGTCGTCATCCTCGAAGCAGCGCAGCACGTGGACGATGGCATCGACCTCGCGGATATTGCCAAGGAACTGGTTGCCGAGGCCCTCGCCCTTGCTCGCGCCCTTCACGAGGCCCGCGATGTCGACGAAGCCGAGCTGCGTTTCGATGATCTTGGCGCTCTTGGCGATGGCCGCGATCTTCTGAAGACGCTCGTCGGGCACCGCGACCTGGCCGACATTGGGCTCGATGGTGCAGAAGGGGTAGTTCGCCGCCTGCGCCGCCTGCGTTTCGGTGAGCGCATTGAACAAGGTGGACTTGCCCACATTCGGCAGGCCGACGATCCCGCAACGGAAACCCATGATCTGTTCTCTTGATTATCTGGAAAGCGCGGCCCTTAGCGGGCGGGCGGGGCGCTGGCTAGAGCCTCACCGTTCATGCACCGCGCGAACCAGCGGCCCGGCGCGCGATCCACCGAGCCAGTCAACCTGCACTCGCGCTGTGACCTCGTTGATCGGCACCTGTGGCTTGTTGCCGGGAGAAACGGGGAGGCGCAGCGGACGGGTGCCGGGGGGCTGGGCGATCAGGCCGGCAATGGCGCGGGCGACATCCATCGGATCATTGCGGCGGCCCGATCCATCCTCGGCCCCCATCGCAGCGACCTGCTGAGGGTAACCATCGGTATGCACGGCCTCGGCGCGGGCCTTCAGCGCTGCGGAATAGGCATTGCGGTTGACCCACACCTTGGTCGGATAGCCGCCCGGTTCGATGATGCTGACGTCGATCTTGTGCGGCACCAGTTCATAGGCGAGCTGCTCGCTCATCGCCTCCAGCGCGAATTTGGTGGCGGAGTAATGGCCCGAATAGGGCGTTATGACGCGGCCGAGCTGGCTCGAAATCTGGATGATCTGGCCCGCGCCTTTCTTGCGCATCCCGGGCAGCATCGCGCGGGCCATGCGGTGCGGGCCGAACACGTTGGTCTCGAACATCAGGCGGGTGGCCGCCATGTCCTGCACCTCGACCGGCGAGGTGATGCCGATCCCGGCATTGTTGACCAGAACGTCAATCCCGCCGCCATTGATCAGCTCGGCCTCGGCGACGGCACTGGCGACCTGTTCGTCCGACGTGACGTCGAGTTCGATCACCTGAAGGTCGAGCTTTTCGTTGAGGGCAAGGATGCGCAGCTGCTCGGCCTCGGGACGGGGGAGGCTCCGCATCGTGGCAAACACCCTCGCGCCCTGCCGCGCCAGCAATTCCGCTGCTAGCCGCCCGAAGCCTGAAGAGCAGCCGGTGATCAGCACACTCTTGCCGGTAAAACTGAGTTGCGGCGTATAGGTCGGCTCGGCTGCGTGGGCGCGTTGGGCGGCGAGTGCGGCGGTGGCGGCAGCTCCGGCAAGAAGCGTACGACGGTCGAGGCTCATGGTGGCAGTCCTTGGCTAAATCGGATCAGCCAAGCGTGTTGGCCTTGCGCCATTGTGCTAGCATCCGGGGGGAACGCAAGCGGATCACCTTGCCGGCGTAGGGCGCGATATGGGCCTCGGTGCGCACCCGCGGGCCAGTGTTCCAGTTCATTACATACCAGAAGAACGCCGCATCGAACCGCTCGGGGCAGCCTTCGGGCATATCGGGCCGGGCGCGTCCGCGATGGGAGACGATCCGCCGGATCAGCCGCCAAAGGCACAGGCGGATCGGGAAATCGAGATAGATCACCGTGTCCGCCCGTTCGAGGCGTGGGACGAGGGTGCTGCCGTAATTGCCCTCGATCAGCCATTCGTCCTGCGCGACGGCCTCGGCGAGCTGCGC
>RDXA01000126.1 GCA_004292705.1 Sphingomonadales bacterium
AGAGCCTGGCCGATTTCAAGGCGGGTGACTGGTGGGTGCAGGACTTGGCCGCCTCCATCCCGGCCCGGCTGCTCGGGCCGGGTGAGGGCAAAAGCGCGCTTGACCTGTGCGCCGCGCCCGGCGGCAAGACGATGCAGCTCGCCGCCGCCGGGTGGAAGGTCACCGCGCTCGACATGTCGAAGCGGCGGCTCGATCTGCTGAAAGACAATCTCAAGCGTACCGGGCTGAAGGCCTCGCCCGTGCGCGCCGATGCGCTCACGTGGGGGCCGAAGCACCGCTTCGACGCGATCCTGATCGATGCGCCCTGCACCGCCACCGGCACCTCCCGCCGCCACCCCGACGTGCTCCACCGCATCGGCAAGGGGCAGATCGCCGAGATGGTCGAACTGCAACGCGCCCTCGTGGCCAGGGCGGCGCAATGGCTGAACGCGGGCGGCGTGCTGGTCTACGCGGTGTGCTCGCTGGAGGCCGAGGAAGGCGAGGAACAGGCCGCATGGATCGATGCCGAATTGGGCCTGAGCCCTGCGCCGATCACGGCAGAGGAGCTCCCCGCCGGCCTCGTGCCGACGCCCGAAGGCTGGCTGCGCACCCATCCGGGGATGCTCGCCGAGCAGGGCGGGCTGGACGGGTTTTTTGTAGCGCGGTGGCAGAATTCGGCTAACTAAGTTGCATGGCCGATCCCGAATTCCCCGATTGCATACGCTATAACCCTGACAACAATTCGACGCTCTTTGCCGTGACGGATGAGGTAGGCGAAGTCGTCGCTGTGCATGAGGTATTTCTCGATGAGAACGCACGTGAAGTTGGTCGGGTAACACACGGGTTACCCGACGAAGGTTTCGTCCGATTCCAAGGAATTGACCCTCCGGTCATTTATCGAGGCGAGCCGGAGGACGGCCTTAAGCTTCGGATAGACACCGGACAGACGGTTTGGGTGGATGTGACAGAAATAGAGGATCGGCCGCCCACTCGCCATTGATTCCATTGGCTGGAATCAGTTCGCCAAGCAAAGCGAACACCCCCTACTTCACATATTTCTGGAAACTCTTGCGCAATTTCATCAGCTTGGGCGGGATCACCGCGAGGCAGTAGGGATTGCGCTGGCCTTCGCCGTCCCAGTATTCCTGGTGATAGTCCTCGGCCGGATACCACTGCGCCGTCTGCGCGCCGCCCGACAGGCCCTCGATGGTGGTGACAGCCACCTTGCCGTTTTCCGCATTCCAGCGCGCGATCGCGGCTTCGGCCTCGGCGCCCTGTTCGTCCGACAGCGGGAAGATCGCGCTGCGATACTGCGTGCCGATGTCATTGCCCTGCCGGTTCAGCTGCGTCGGATCATGGGTGCCGAGGAACACGTCGAAAATCTCGGGCAGGCTGATCACCGCGGGATCGAAGGTCACCCGAATGCCCTCGGCATGCCCCGTCGTCCCGGTGCACACCTCCTTGTAGGTCGGGTTGGCCTTGGTGCCGCCGATATAGCCGCTCTCGACGGTCTGAACGCCCACGACATCGCGGAACGCCGCCTCGGTGCACCAGAAGCACCCGCCTGCAATGATTGCCGTGTCCATGTTGCTCATCGAAATCTCCGTTGGTTTCTGGCACAGATAGGCTAGCACCCCGCGCGTTGCCATGTGCTGGCACCCAATTTTTTGTCTCCCGGGAGAGTTCACAATGAAGAAGCTGATCCTTGCCGCCGCCGCCGCGAGCGGTATCGCTCTGGCCGCGCCGCTGCTGGCCGATAATCATGCCGGACATGGCGGGGGCGTGGACGAGGCCCACATCAAGGACACCGCCCACTTCCTCAAGATGCACGGTGAGCAACTGTCCGCCGCGATCAACCACCCCACCCGCGCTGAAGACGCCAAGCGCGACGTGCACCGCCACCCGGTCGATACCCTCGCCTTCTTCCATGTCGGCCCCGAAATGAAGGTCGGCGAATATGCACCGGGCGGCGGCTGGTATTCGCGCCTGCTCGGGCATTATCTGGGGGGCGAGGGCCAGCTGGTCGGCCTCTACACCAACCCGCTCACCGCCACCCCCGATCCGGCGCGCCAGCAGCGCATCCGGGATCAGGCCGCGGGCTTTGGCAAGGAAGTGGCGGGTTACACCGGGCTCCCGGCCGAGAAGTTCAGCGGTCTCACGCTCGATCAGGCGGCATCGCAGAAGGGCACCTTTGATCGTATTCTGGTGATCCGTGCCATGCACAGCCCGACCCGCGCCGGCACGGCCGACACCGAAATCCGGGCGATGCGCGAACTGCTGAAGGATGACGGGCTGCTCGGCGTGGTCCAGCACCGCGCCAAGCCCGATGCGCCGTGGAGCTATGCCAATGGCTCCAAGGGCTATCTGCGCGAGGCCGATTTCATCGACTTCATGCGCATCAACGGCTTTGAACTGATCGCCAAGAGCGAGATCAACGCCAACCCGAATGACACCGCCAACCACCCCGAAGGCGTGTGGGAAATGCCGCCCTCGCTGGCGACCAAGCGTGAAGACCTGAAAAACAAGGGCGAAAGCGACCGGATGACTCTGCTGTTCAAGAAGGCGAAGTAATCGGTTAGGGGCGACGGCATGACCACAATCACCGTCGCCGCCCTGCAACTCGCCCTCGGATCTGAGGACGAGGCCGCCAATATCGCCGCTGTTGCCGCGCTGGTCGAGGAGGCCGCGGCCAGGGGCGCTCAGCTGATCCTGCCGCCCGAGTTGTTTTCCGGCCCCTATTTCTGCCGCGAGGAAGACGAAGCGCTGTTCGCGCTCGCCCGGCCCACGGCGCAGCACCCCAGCGTGATCGCGATGCAGGCGCTCGCCGCGCGGCTCAAGGTGACCATCCCCACCAGTTTCTTCGAGCGTGACGGGCACCACTATTACAACACCCTTGCGATGATCGGCCCGGATGGTGCTGTGCAAGGCACCTACCGCAAAAGCCACATCCCCGATGGCCCGGGCTACGAGGAAAAGTACTATTTCCGCCCCGGCAATGACGGCTTCAAGGTGTGGGATGTGCCGGGCGAAGGCGGAGCTACGGTCAAGGTCGGTGTCGGCATCTGCTGGGACCAGTGGTATCCCGAATGCGCGCGGGTGATGGCGCTGATGGGTGCCGAATTGTTGATGTATCCGACCGCGATCGGCTCGGAACCCTATGACGCGCAGCTCGACACCAGCCGGATGTGGCGGCGTGCAATGATCGGCCATGCGGTGTCGAACTGCATGCCGGTGGTCGCCGCCAACCGGATCGGGGCCGAAGGGCCGGAGGGGGCTGAGCAGCGCTTCTACGGCCATTCCTTCATCGCCGATGAATGGGGCGATCTGGTGGAAGATTTCGGCGCATCCGAGCAGGGCGTACTGGTAGCAACCTTTGATCTCGCCCGCGCGGCCACGCACCGCGCCGGCATGGGCTTCTTCCGCGACCGCCGCCCGCAGCTTTATGGCCGGATCGCGCAAGATATCTGATCCAAGCAGCCTCTATCTGATCGCGCTGGGCAGCAACCGGCGGCACGGGCTCTATGGCCCGCCGACAGGCGTGGTGCGCGCCGCCATGGAGGAATGTGCTGCTTTCGGCACCGTGCTCGCCCGCGCGCCCGTGATTGCGACGCCTGCGATGGGCGCGGCGCAGCGGCGCTTTGCCAATTCGGCGCTGGTGCTGCAAAGCGACCTCACGCCGTCCGCTCTGCTCGCCGCCGCCAAGCGGATGGAGCGCCAGTTCGGCCGCCGCCCCGGTCAGCGCTGGGGGGACCGCGTGCTTGATGTCGATATTGTGTTGTGGAGTGGCGGGCGCTGGGCCAGCCCGGGCCTCGCAATCCCGCATCCGCATTATCGCCGACGCGCCTTTGTGCTTGGCCCGGCCTGCGCCATCGTCCGCCATTGGCGCGATCCGGTGAGCGGCCTTACCCTCGCCCAGCTCCATGCCCGCTTGACCCGCCCGCGCCCCCTGCCTAGGTGAGCGCGCCTGCCGCCACCGCGCGGCACACGTGTGGGCCCGTAGCTCAGTAGGTAGAGCAGCTGACTTTTAATCAGCGGGTCACAGGTTCGAATCCTGTCGGGCTCACCATTTTTGTTGTCCTACCGCTCCGCTGCTTGAGGACGGTTTTGTTTGCCGCGCGCCTTCCGGCGCGCGAAATCCTCGCACTCCCGCCCATTGGGTGCGTCGCTGCGGGCGCCCGGTCGGGCTTGCGGTCGCTGTGCGACCGATTGGCTGGCTAGTGCAAGAATGGCCCATGGCGGCGGCTCGACTTTCTGCCGAGTGTCGCGCACTTAGCACCCCATGACATCCCCGTCTCAGGATCAACCCGCGTTCCGGCTCTCGCCCGGCTGGCTCGCCGCCGCGCTTGCCGGGAGCGTCGCTCCTGCGGGCGTGCTGGCGTTGGCTGGCGATGCGCGCGTCATGGGGCCGGTGTTCGCGGTCGGCATGATGGGCGCGGGGATGATTGCGGCCGCTGTTGCCGGGCGGTCTCGGGTAGGGGTGATGGTTGCCTTGCTTAATGGAGCGGCCCTCGTGCTTCTGGCATGGGCGCTCGGATTGCCTGCGATCCGCGATCCCCTTGCTGCCGTTTTGGCCGCCATCCTTGCCAGCGTCAGCTTTGCCGTGCGCGGCGAATTGTTTGCGCGTTCGGCGGCTCCGAGGGGCTGGTGGGTTGCGCTCGCGGTGGTTGCGGGGGAGGCGGCGGTGCTGCTGACCGCCATCGCCATGCCGGGCGTGTGGCCGGGCTGGGTGCTGGCGCTGCTGCCGGCCCAATGGGCGACCCTCGCGCTTCGGAGCGCGTTGACCGGCACGGGCACGCAGGTCGCGGGTGCGGCTTTGATCGCGCTGGCAGGAACGGCGGCTGCGACGGCGCTGGTGATCCGCCTATGGCCGCGCCGCTGGACCTATCTGGTGATGTTCACGACCTGGCTCGGCCTTTCGGCGCTGGTGTGGGAGACGACGCTTTAGCCCGCCTTCTTCGCGTCCAGCCAATGGGCCGCCTGCACCCCGAAGGTGATCAGGAACGGCACCAGCACGATGCTCAGGAACACCTTGGCCAGCACCTGTCCGATCATCAGGTCGGTGATGTCGAACTCGCCGTAGAAGGCGAGCGTGATGAAGATCACCGAATCCACCGCCTGACTGAGCGCCGAGGCGATCGCGCCGCGCACCATCAGGCCGAGCGTGGACTCGCCCTCTCCGCTGCCGCGCAGGCGATCGAAGATCCAGATGTTGAGCAGCAGCGAGGTGATGTAGGATGCGGGCCCCGCCATCCACACCCGCCAGGTTGACTGGTTGACCCTTTCGAACGCGGCCAGATCATCGGGGCGGAACGCGATCATCTCTGAGGAGGCTGGCAGCCCCAACACCAACTGCATCAGCAGCGCCGAAAGGCCCAGCGGCAGAAACCCCCACCACACGATCCGTTTGGCCGCCTCACGCCCGTAAAGCTGTGACAGCGTGCTCGAAATCACCACCAGCAGCAGGAAGGGGAAAATCCCGCTCTCCACCGCCAGCGAGGTCGGCCACAGCTGCACCTGCTTGAAGGCGAGCACGCCCGCCAGCACCGTCATCCCGCCATAGAGCAGCGTGTAGACGAACATCCCAAGCGGCATCACGATACCCTCGGGCGTGGTGGCGGCAAAGGGGGCGGTGGCCGGGGCGGAGCTGGCGGGTGAGGGCGTGTCCATTGCCACCGTGCTAGCCAGCACCAGAGCAAAAGAAAAGCGGGCGAGCGGGCCTTTCACCGGCGCTTTGCCCACCGCGTCCCTGCCGCCGCCCGCGCATCCCCGCTTGCAAGTGCCCCCGCAAACTGCCACCCCGACACAATTGCGGGCGCCTGCGGGGTCTGGCGGGCGCAAGATCGGGGTCGCACGTTTTCATGCACAAGAAGGGCCATTCGCTGCCGTGAACGAGGGTATCACGTCCATTCTGCTGAGCCTTGCCGGCGTGCTCGCCATTCTCGCTATAGCCTTCGCGCTGTCCTCGGCGAAGCGGCAGATCAACCTGCGGGTGGTGGGTTCGGCCTTCGGCTTGCAGGCGCTTACCGCGCTGATCGTGCTGCGCACCGACGCAGGCGTGGCAGTAATCGGCGGCCTGTCGAGCGGAGTGATCGCCTTGCTCGATTTCTCCAAGATCGGGATCACCTCGGTGTTCGGGCCGATGGAGAACAATCCCTTCGCCAACACTTTCGTCATCGCCGCGCTGCCGGTGATCGTGTTCTTCGCCGCGATTGTCTCGATCCTCTATCACCTCGGGATCATGCAGCGGCTGGTGCGCTGGGTGGGCGGAGCGATCGGCTTTGTCACCGGGATCAGCAAGGTTGAGGCGCTGGGGGCGGCGGCCAATATCTTCGTTGGCCAGTCGGAAAGCCCGCTGGTGGTGCGGCCCTATCTGGCAGCACTCTCACCGGCGGGCCTGTTTACGCTGATGAGCGTCGGCATGGCCGGCGTGGCGGGCACGATTCTGGCTGCCTATGCCAGCTTTATCGGCGAGGAGGCGGTGCCATTCCTGCTGGCCGCCGCGTTCATGTCGGCCCCGGGCGGCATCCTGATGGCCAAGATCATGATGCCCGACGAGCCGCAGAAATCTAACGGCTATGACGGCTCGATCGGCGCAGCCGCGGTGGCGCGGGCGCGCGGGCGCCCCAAGACGCTGACAGAGTCGACCCGCGTGGTCATGTACGACGAGAACGGGCAGGAGGTCGAACTCCCCCAGGCGCGGATCAGCGCGGTGGGCCCGGCGGCGATCACCGAGGGCGGCATAAAGGCCGACGAGGTGAGCTCTGCGGAAACCTTCGAGGAAGGCCAGCGCCCCGCCAATATCATCGAGGCGGCCGCGCAAGGCACCCAGACCGGCGTCAAGCTGGCGGTCGCGGTGGGCGCGATGGTGATGGTGTT
>RDXA01000127.1 GCA_004292705.1 Sphingomonadales bacterium
ACGATAGCCCCGCACCGCGCTTAGCAAGCTGGTACACAGTTGCGCCGGTCAGCGTTGGCACGGCGAGGAAGAAACTGAATTCCGCGGCCGTCTTGCGGTCCACCCCGAACGCCATCGCCCCGAGGATCGTCGCGCCTGAGCGGCTGACGCCGGGGATCATCGCCAGACATTGGACGAGGCCCACCAGCACTGCAGTGCGCAGCGGCACTCCCGCAACACCGGGCCCCGTCGCAGGGGGGTTGGCCCAGCGTTCGATTCCGAGGATCGCGATACCGCCGATAATCAGCGACCAGCACACCAGAGCGGCATTGCCGAGCATCGTCTCGATCACGTCGCCGAAGGCAAGACCGAGCAGCACCGCAGGCAGGAACGCCACAACGAGATTGCACACAAAGGTGAGCGCGCCCTCCTCGAAGGTGAACAGGCCTTTCGCCACATCCAGGAAGGTGCGCCAGTACAGCACCACGATAGCAAGGATCGCGGCAGGCTGGATCGCGATGTTGAACACCTCCCATTCGCGCTGATCGAAACCGAACAGTTCGGTGGCGAGGATCAGGTGCCCGGTCGAGGACACGGGCAGAAACTCGGTCAGCCCTTCAAGGATGCCGAGCAGGATCGCAGCAAGAGTGTCGCTCATGGCTGCAGGGCTTCGACGAGCGATGCGGGCCTGTCAAACCAAAAGGCCCGCTCCGGCGAGGGAGCGGGCCTTGCGACGCTTACCAGATGCGCACGCGCTGTTCCGGTGGCAGATAAAGCTTGTCGCCGGGCTTCACGCCGAAGGCTTCATACCATTCGTCGAGGTTCCGCACGACGCCGTTGACCCGGTATTCCTCGGGGCTGTGGCTGTCGGTGCGCAGGCGATTGCGGTAGTTTTGTTCACGCTGGGTCGAACGCCACACCTGCGCCCAGGCAAGGAAGAAGCGCTGGTCGCCGGTCAGACCGTCGATCACCGGCACATCCTTGCCCCTGGTGGCAAGCTTGTAGGCGCGGTAGGCCATCGAAAGCCCGCCGACATCGCCGATGTTCTCGCCCAGCGTCAGGCGCCCGTTGACGCAGGTTGTGCCGTCATCAAGCGGGCAGAAGGCGTTGTATTGCGCCACCAGCCGGTTGCCGAGCGTATCGAAGGCGGTGCGGTCAGCGTCGGTCCACCAGTTACGCAAGGCTCCGCTGGCATCGGACTTCGATCCCTGATCGTCGAAGCCGTGGCCGATCTCGTGCCCGATCACGCCGCCAATCGCGCCGTAATTGACCGCAATGTCATTGGTCAGCGCAAAGAAGGGCTGCTGGAGAATGCCGGCCGGGAAGACGATCTCGTTCTTCACCGAGTTGTAATAGGCGTTCACCGTTTGCGGCAGCATCGACCATTCGGTGCGGTCAATCGGCTCGGCGAGCTTGGCGATGTTATCGGCCCGGTCCCACTTTGCGGCGGCCATGCGGTTGGCGATCGGCTGGCCCGGGGTGATCGCAAGGCCTTCATAGGTTTCGAGATTCGGACGATAGCCGATTTTGGGATCGAAGCTGGCGAGCTTGGCCCGGGCCTGGGTCTTGGTTTCTTCGCCCATCCAGGTGATCGCGGTGAGCGATTCCCCCAGCGCAAGGCGCAGGTTGGCGACCAGTTCGTCCATCGCTACCTTGTTTTCGGGCGGAAAATAGCGCGCGACATATTCCTTGCCGACCAGCTCGCCGATCAGGCCTTCGGTCTCGCGGATGGCGCGCTTCCAGCGCGGACGCTGTTCGGGGGTGCCCAGCAGGGTCTTGCCGTAAAACTCGAAATTTGCGTTATCGAAGCGCGCAGGCAGAACGGCCGCTTGGCCCGAAAGGAATTCCTTGACCATCCACGCCTTGAGCACCTCGACCGGGGTTTCGCCAAGCATCGCAAACATGCCCGGCAGGCCCGTGCCGATCTTGGCGAGAGTCGCGTCATCAAGCTTGTACTGCGCGATTTCTTCCTTGGTCGGCGGCATCAGCGCGACCACGAAGCCGGGGCTGCCGGCCACTCCGATGGCCGAGAGCATCGCCGACACGGGCACCTTGCCGCCAATCGCGGCGAGTTCATCGGCCGTCAGCAGGTTGTAGGTGAGATCGCGGTTGCGCCGCACAGCGCGGTCCCACTGAACGGTGCGGGCGTTGGCATCCTCGAAGGCATAGACCTGCTCGGCCATCGCTGCCGGATCGGCATAGCCCGCTTCGCCCAGCAGGAAGGCGAGGTATTCCTTGTACTTGGTCTGGACCGCGCGCCCCTTTTCGGTGGTGTCGAGATAGTAATCGCGGTCCGGCAACCCGAGCCCGCCGAAGCCTACACTCGCGATATGCCGGTCGGGCTGCTTGGCATCGATGCTGACTCTGGCACTGAGCGGGCTGGCAAAGCCGGGCTCGGCCCACAGCATGGCGAGATCATCAAGGGTCGTCGCGGCGGCGATCCGGTCGAGCCAGGGCTTGGCCGGCGCGAGGCCCGCCGCTTCGATCGCGGCGGTATCGTTGTAGGCATTATAGGCGTTGATGATGCGCTGCTCGTCGGCCGAGAGGCTGGCGGGATCCTTGGCGGCGAGCTCGTCCATCAGCGCCTTGACGTCATAGGTGCTCTTTTCGCCCAGAAGGACAAAGGCACCGATGCGGCTGAACTCAGGCGGCAGCGGGTTGACGTCGATCCAGCGCTTGTTGGCAAAGGCGTTGAAGTCATCGCCGGGCTTGATGTCGGTTGCGATCAGGGCGGGGTCGAACCCCCAGGTGCCAAAGCTCATGGTCGGCAGCGCCGGAGCCGGAGCGGCAGCCTCGCCCTCGGCAAGCAGGGCTTCGATGCCCTCATGATCGGCGTGAGCGGTATCCTCGGCGAAGGCGGGCGAGGCCAGCGCAAGCAGGCTCGCGCCGATAAAGGCTGCGGGTTTGTGGATCATGGAAGGTTCGTGTCCCTGAGAAGCTGAGGCACGTCACACTAACGTCGCACGCGCCAAAGGGTTGCGCTTCGTCAGGCGTGACGTGCGTTTCGTCGATTAGGAAGGCGCGTGCTAGGCAGCGTCAGCGGCGAACTGCAGCCGGGCAAGGCGCGCATACAGCCCGCCCGCCTTGCTCAGCGCCTCGTGGGTGCCCTGTTCGACGATCCGCCCTTCATCCAGCACCACGATCCGGTCCGCCGCGCGCACAGTGGCAAGACGGTGCGCGATCACCAGCGTGGTGCGATGCTGCATCAGCCCGTCGAGCGCCTGCTGGACAAGCTGCTCGCTCTCGGCATCCAGCGCGCTGGTCGCTTCGTCCAGCAACAGGATCGGCGCATCGCGCAGCAGCGCACGGGCGATGGCGACGCGCTGTTGCTGCCCGCCCGAAAGCTGGGTCCCGCCTTCGCCAAGGTAGGTATCGAGACCTTTCGGCAAGGCGCGCAGGAAGCTTTCGGCATTGGCGGCGCGGGCGGCCTGCCAGATGTCTTCGTCGGTGGCATCCCACTTGCCGTAGCGCAGATTGTCGCGGGCATTGGCGCTGAACAGCACACCCTCCTGCGGAACCAGTGCAATCCGGGCGCGGATTTCGGCCGGGTCGGCGCTGGTCAGCGGCACCCCGTCGAGGCGGATGGTCCCCGCTTGCGGATCGTAGAAGCGTTCAACCAGCTGGAAGATCGTCGATTTGCCCGCGCCCGAAGGACCGACAATGGCCACCGTCTCGCCCGGTTCGATCTCAAGCGTGAAGTCGCGCAAGGCAGCAGCCTCGGGGCGCGCGGGGTAGCGGAAGGTGACGTTGCGGAAGCTGAGGCTCCCCCGGGCAGGCTCGGGCAGACGTTCAGGTCGGGCAGGCGGCGCGATATCGGGCCGCGCTTCCAGCAGCTCGGCCAACCGGCTTGCCGCGCCAGCGCCACGGAGCAGATCGCCATAAACCTCGGTCAGCGAACCCAAGGCACCGGCCACCAGCATGCCATAGAACACAAAACCGGCAATCGTGCCGCCGGTGATCTCGCCCGCAACCACAGCCAGCGCGCCGCGCCACATCACCAGCACGATCCCGCCGAAGACGAGCAGGATCACCACCGATGTCATCGCCGCGCGCAGCAGGATGCGTTGCCGCGCAACGGCAAAGGTATCCTCGACCACGGCGGCAAAACGCTCACCCTCGCGCCCCTCCTGGCCGAAACTCTGCACGATCTTCATCGCCGAGAGCACTTCGGTGACATAGGCGCCGACATCGGCAATCCTGTCCTGGCTGGATCGCGAGACCGCGCGGATCTTGCGGCCGAAAAACACGATCGGGGCGATCACCAGCGGGATACCGATCAACAGACCGAAGGTCAGCGACGGGGCAAGCACCAGCAGCATCCCGATGCCGCCGATCGCTGTCAGGGAATTGCGCAGCGCAACGGACACTGTGGTGCCGACCACATTTTCGATGATCGCGGTATCGCTCGTCATCCGGCTGGAGATTTCCTTGGGGCTGTTGACCTCATAGAAACCGGGCGAAAGGCGCAGCAGATTTTGCTGCACCTTCAGCCGGATATCAGCCACCACCCGCTCACCCAGCCAGCTCACGAAGTAGAATCTGAGCGCGGTGCCAAGACCCAGCACCACCACGATCATCAGCAGATACTGGAAGGTGGTGCCGATATCGTCGGGTGTGGCGGTGCTGCCGAAGCCTTCGTCGATGATCACCTTGAACCGCCAGGGGATCGCCAGCGTCGCCGCGGAGGTGATCAGCAGCGCCAGCAGCGCAAGACCGATCTCGCGCGGATATTGCAGTGCTGCGCCGAACACCATGCGCAAGGGTGCCAGCGAGCGCGCCTTGGGCGCGGGCTCGGTGGCATCAGGCAGCGCCGCCACCGCTGTCTGCGGTGGTGCGTCGAGGGTCTCTGAGGTTTCGCGCGTCTGGGGTTTGCCGGGCATGATCGCTGCGCTCTAGCCGCCTGGTCCATGAATTTCACGTGCAAAAAGCGTAGCACGCATGTTCCGCCGGGTTTGGCGGTTATGCAATTGTGCGTTGCACAATGGGCTGCAAAGGCGCATCTGTGCTCGCAAGGTGCCGAGGGGATAAGGTGCCAGATCGTTCGTCGCCGAGGTAATCTGATGCTTTATCACGCCTATGAGCTCCAGCGCAGCTGGATGAACAGCGCGAGTGCGCTGGCTTCGATCAGCGCGGGGATGCTGTCCAATCCCGCCAATCCCTTCGGCTACATGGGCATGGGACCGATGGTGGCGAACGCGCTCGACGTTTTCGCGCATGCCACGGCGCATTACGGCAAGCCCGCATTTGGCATCACCGCAGTGGAAATTGCCGGCAAGCCCCATGCCGTGACCGAGAGCGTGGTGGTGAAGCGCCCGTTCGGCGATCTCCTCCGCTTCCGGGCCGAGGGCACCCCCGCCGATCGGCCGCGCCTGCTGATCGTCGCGCCGATGAGCGGGCATTACGCCACGCTGCTGCGCGGCACGGTCGAGCGGATGCTCGAAAGCTGCGAGGTGTTCATCACCGACTGGGCCGATGCCAAGATGGTGCCGACCGATGCCGGACGCTTCGATCTCGATGAATATATCGACTATCTGATCGAATTTGCCGAACATGTGCATGGTGAGGCGAATCGCCAGCGCATCCACATGATGGCCGTGTGCCAGCCGAGCGTCCCCGCCTTTGCCGCGACCGCGCTTATGAACCTCCACAAGTCGCCCGCCACGCCCGCCACGCTCACCATGATGGGCGGGCCGATCGACACGCGCGAATGCCCCACGGTCGTCAACAACATGGCGATGCAGCGGCCCATCGAATGGTTCCGCCAATCGGTGATCGCCACCGTACCGCACAAGTATCCGGGCGCGGGGCGGCGGGTCTATCCCGGCTTCATGCAGCTCTCGGCCTTCATGAGCATGAACCTGTCGAGCCACATGATGAGCCACTACGAGATGTTCAAACACCTCACCGTCGGCGACGAGGCGAGCGCGCAGGCAACCAAGGATTTCTACGACGAATACCGCAGCGTGTGCGACATGACGGCGGAATTCTACCTCCAGACCGTGGAAGAGGTGTTCCAGAAGCACTCGATCCCCAAGGGCGAGTTCCGCCACAGGGGCGAGCTGGTGGACATCACGCAGATCACCGACACCGCGCTGCTGGCGATCGAGGGCGAGCGCGACGATATCTCCGGCCTCGGCCAGACCAAGGCGGCGCTGAAGCTGACGCCCAGCCTGCCCGATGAGGAAAAGCGCTATTACATGGCCGAGGGCGCGGGCCACTACGGCATCTTCAATGGCTCGCGCTGGCGCACCAAGGTTGCGCCGGTGGTCGAGGAATGGATCGCCGCGCATAGCGGGTGAGCACGGAACGGCCGTTCCGTCCCGCCAAGGCTCAATTGCTGCGGCTCCGGTAGCGATCCCGTATCCGCCGCCCCTGTCATCCCTGTCCGCGCCCGCGTTCCTGCACTGCGGCACGGCGGGCTTCGACTTCCTCGGGGGCGACGGCGGCGTTGGCGGCACTGGAGCGTTGGGCTTCGAGCACCAGGCCCTCGCCGAAGCTGGCGGCGTAGCCATCGTCGATCAGGCGCTTGTAGTTCGCCAGAAAGGCGGGATCGATCCCCGCCATGTCGCCCGCCAGCTTCCGCGCGAGGGGAAGCAGTTCCTCGGGTGAGACCACATGGTTCACCAGTCCCCAGGCCAGCGCCGTCGCGGCGTCGAGGAAATTGCCGGTGAAGGCGAGTTCCTTCGCCCGGCTGATGCCGATCATCCGCGACAGCTTCTGCGACAGCCCCCACCCCGGCACAATCCCGACCCGCGCGTGGGTATCAGCAAAGCGCGCGCTGGTGCTGGCCACCAGCACATCGCAGGCGAGCGCGACTTCGAAGCCGCCGGTGATCGCCACGCCATTGATCGCACCGATCACGGCACCCGCTCCGGTGAGGATGACCGCACGCACGCTCGCGTCCGCGTCCACCTGCCGCATCACCTCGGCCAGCCGCGACCGCAGCGCGCGGTTCAAGGCATTCATCGCTTGCGGGCGGTTCAGGGTGACAACAGCGATGCCATCGGCCACCTCGCACAGGATCACATCGTCATGCATCACAATCTCCAGTCTATGGTGCCGCGCCCGTTTGCCTCGAGAAAGGCATTGGTCTGGCTGAAGGGCCGCGAGCCGAAGAAGCCGTTGTGAGCCGAAAGCGGGCTGGGGTGGGCCGAGGCCAATATCAGATGGTGGGCATTGCGTGCGAGCGCCGGTACCCGGCTTGCCTTCTTCTTGGCGTGGGAACCCCACAGGATGAACACGCAAGGCTCGGCCCTTGCAGCCACTGCCGCCGTGCAGGCATCGGTGATCGCATCCCACCCGCGCCCGGCATGGCTCCCCGCCAGCCCCGCCTCCACCGTCAGCGTGTTGTTGAGCAGCAGCACGCCCTGACGCGCCCACGGCGTCAGATCGCCGCTGGCAGGCCGGGGCAGGCCGAGGTCGGCCTCAAGCTCCTTGTAGATATTGACCAGCGACGGCGGCGGGCGCACGCCGCGCTGCACCGAAAAGGCGAGGCCATGTGCCTGACCCGGCCCGTGATAGGGGTCTTGCCCCAGAATCACGCAGCGCACCGCATCCAGCGGGGTCAGCGCCAGCGCCGCCAGCCGTGTCCCGCGCGGCGGAAAGACCTGCTTGCCAGCCGCCTCCTCAGCATTCAGCCACCCGCCCAGCCTTCGCGCTTCGGGCGTCGCCAGCACGGGCTCGAGCACCGCGCGCCAGCTTTCGGGGATCGTCTCGCTCGCCATCACGGCCAAGCCTACACGCGCCATGCGTCCAAGCGAAACGGCGCTTTCCCTCTTTCCCCAATCGGCGTAGGGCGAGCGCCATGGCAGTGCATTTTCATGAGGAAGACCTCCCCCCCGGCGTGCTTGCGGGCGACCGCGCCTTGGCAGTCGATACTGAAACCATGGGCCTCGTCACGACCCGTGACCGGCTGTGCGTGGTGCAGCTTTCGGACGGGACGGGCAATGAGCATCTGGTGCGCTTCAATCCCGGCAGCAGCTATGACGCGCCGAACCTGAAGGCGGTGCTGGCCGATCCGGCGCGGGTGAAGATCTACCACTTCGCCCGCTTCGATCTCGCCGCGATCCACCACTATCTCGGCGTGATGGCGGGGCCGGTGTTCTGCACCAAGATCGCCAGCAAGCTGACCCGCACCTATACTGATCGTCACGGCCTGAAAAACCTCGTCGAGGAACTGCTGGGTGAGAACATCTCCAAGCAGCAGCAATCGAGCGACTGGGGCGGCCCGGTGCTGAACGAGGCGCAGCGCGATTATGCCGCCAGCGACGTGCGTTATCTCCACCGCCTGCGCGATGAACTCACCGTGCGGCTGGAGCGCGAAGGGCGCACTGCGATGGCGCAGGCCTGCTTCGATTTCCTCCCCACCCGCGCCCTGCTCGACATCGCCGGCTGGGCCGAGAGCGATATCTTCAGCCACATGTAAGCCCAGAGTAAGGACGCCGCAGGCACAGCGCAGACATGGCCGTCGAACCGACCCTCGAGACTTCCAAGGCGCGCGCGCTGCGCAGCAGGCGGCAGCACTTTGCCGCGCCGGGCGGGTCGCATGACCGGCTGGTGCGCTTCCTCGCCCGCGCGCTGCCGATGGGCGTCGGGGTGATGGCGGCGCTGATGGTGATCACGCCGCTGTCTCCGCGCGGCGAGGTCAGCTTTCTGCTTGATCGCAACAAGGTCGCACTGATCGACGAGCGGCTCAGCGTCGACAACGCGATGTATCGCGGGCGCGACAATCAGGGCCGTCCCTTTTCGCTGACTGCGGGAGAAGCGGTGCAGCGCTCCAGCGCCGAGGGTCTTGTTCGGATGCGCGATCTGGTCGCGCAGCTGTTGCTGACCGATGGCCCCGCCCGCCTCAGCGCCGATGGTGGCACCTATGATATCGACGCCGAGACGGTAACGGTCGACGGGCCGGTGCGCCTGACCGCCTCGGATGGCTACGCGATGACCGCGCGCGGGGTTTCCGTCGATTTGAAGGCGCGCACCATGCAGGGCGGGGCGGGTGTGGAGGGGCAGGTTCCGGCCGGCACGTTCTCCGCCGACACCCTCAACGCCGACCTTGCCGCGCGCACGATCACGCTCGAGGGCCATGCCCGCTTGACGATGATTCCAGGCCAGTTGAGGATGCCGTGATGAACCAGCCTGCTGCACAACGATCCCCGCTTGCCCGGCTCGCCCTTGTCTGGGGCATCGGCGGCTTCGCGCTTACCGCCGCACTCACCGGCGGGATGAACCTTGCCGCGCAAGGCATCGCCCGCCATGATTCGCGCGCCCCGGTGACCTATGACGCGGGCAAGTTCGTGCTCGATGATCGCGCCAATCAGGTGATCTTCAGTGGCGGGGTGACCGTGACCCAGGCCGGGCTTACGATCAATTCCGACCGGATGCTGATGAACTTCAGCGATGCCGGAAAGCTGGAAATCCAGCGCATCACTGCCACTGGCGGAGTGGTCATTACCCGCGGTGACGAACGCGCCAGCGGCGACAATGCGATTTATGACGTGGGGCGCCGGATCATCACCATGGCGGGCAATGTCCGCCTGCGCCGCGGCACGGACACGCTGAACGGCGGGCGGCTGGTGATCGACCTCGACAGCGGCCTCTCGACTGTCGACGGCTCGGCCTCGGGCTCAGCCTCCGCCGCGCCGGGGGCGTCTGCGGGCCGGGGCCGGGTCACGGGTACTTTCAGCGTCCCGCAAAAGAACTGATCAAAACGCCTTTGCGTGCCGGAGCACCATGGCGGTGCGCAGCACAATGCCGAGATCCCGCTGGAGCGACCATCCAGCAATATATTCGAGGTCTGACTGCAAGCGGTCGGTCAGGTCCTTCTCTTGCTCGGTCGCCCCGCGATGGCCGCGTACCTGCGCAAGGCCCGTGAGCCCCGGCTTGAGGCTATGACGCTGCCAGTAATGGCGATCGATATCCCAGAAATATTTGTCGTTGGCTGTCGATCCGAGCGCGTGCGGACGCGGACCGACGATCGACATCTCGCCCTTGAGCACATTGATCAGCTGCGGCAGCTCGTCGATGCTGGTCCGGCGAATAAAGGCGCCGATACGGGTGAAGCGGTCATCGTCCCGCGTGGCCGAGCGTTTACCCGAATGATCGAGCTTATCCTCGCGGATAGATCGGAACTTGACCATGTCGAAGAACTGGTTGCCGCGGCCGAGGCGCTGCTGAATGAACAGCACCGGCCCGCCATCCTCAAGCTTGATCAGCACAGCCACCACGATCAGCAACGGCGAAAGCGCCAGCAATCCGGCGGCTGCGATCACAATGTCGAAGACGCGCTTGAGAATGCGTGCGCGCAACCCGAGCGGCCCGATCGAAACCACCAGCGTAGTTCGGTCGAGCCGATCATAGCGATGCACGCCGACCGCGCCGAGACTGTGGGTGGGCTCGCTCACGATCTCGCCATGGATCCCGGCACATTTGAGCAGGAAGGCCCAGTCATGGCGCAGCCCGCGCTGGCAGCTGACCACCACCTTATCCTGATTACGCAGCAGCCTCCCGAGCCGGTCAAGCATGAAGGGATCGCGGCTGGTCGGATCGATCCCATGCTCGGCCGCAGTAATGTGGTCAGCCCCGGCATGGTGGAAACTCGGGCCGCCATCGTCAATGATCAGACGGTTGATGACCCGACCGCCCCAGCTCCGGGCAATCACCAGTGCCATACCACGGCGGAACGCCACCAGCAGAACAGCGGTGAAGACGAGCCCGAGCGTGACCGAAGCGCGCGAGAAGTCGCTGTTTGTCTTGGTGTAGAACCCGATAAAGTTGATCAGCCCGGCAGAAATCACCAGCGCCGTCACCGCCTTGCGGGATGCAAACCACCAGTCGAGCAGTGCGGTCACGCCATAGGTGCTGTTATAGAGCGCGATCGTGAAATAGGCCGGCAACATCACTTGCCCAGCCAGCATGGCGCGCGGCTCTCCCCAGCGGCCTTCCCACAGCAAAGCGGCCAAGGCGAAACTGAAACCGAGCAGGATCGCATCGGCCACTACCATCAGCCCATAGGCACGGAGCCGCTGCCGCTCGAGCGACGGGGCGGCCCTGACCTTGGCTGGTTTCACTCCAATGGCTTGGAGCTGCTTGGGCGTAACGCGATTCATATTGTCCCCAATGCCCGACACCGGTATGGTGTCTGGGCAGAAGTAGGGCGAAAAGAATCACCTGAGTCGCTGCAATGCAAGGCCCCTGTGGATAGTTTATCGCTTTGCAGCAAACCGCCCGATTTCGGCGAGCTCATGTGCAAGCAGAAGCTCGGCGGCCTGGCTGTTGGCCAAAAGACTGCGATGCAGCACCGTGAGCCGCGGGATCAGGCGGTCGAGCCGGGTTTCGCGGCCGCCGCGCGTGGCGGC
>RDXA01000128.1 GCA_004292705.1 Sphingomonadales bacterium
TGCGCCTTCCGCCGCGCCTTCGATCAGGCCGGGAATGTCGGCGAGCACGAATTCGCGCCCCTTGTGCCGCACCACGCCGAGTTTCGGTACCAGCGTGGTGAAGGCATAATCGCCGACCTTGGCCTGGGCATTGCTGACCGCGTTGATGAACGTCGATTTGCCAGCATTGGGCAGGCCGACGAGGCCGACATCGGCGAGCAGCTTCAGCCGCAGCCACACCCACAGCTCCTCGCCCGCAATGCCCGGCTGGTGCTGGCGCGGGGCGCGGTTGGTGGAGGTTTTGTAGGAGGCATTGCCGCGCCCGCCCATCCCGCCTTCGAGCAGCACGACGCGCTGGCCGACCTCGGTAAAATCGGCGAGCACCTCGTCCTTGTCTTCCGAGATGATCTGCGTGCCGACCGGCACCTTGATCACCAGCGGCTTGGCCGAGGCGCCGGTGCGGTCCTTGCCCATGCCGTGACCGCCGCGCGGGGCCTTGAAGTGCTGGGTGTAACGGAAGTCGATCAGGGTGTTGAGGCCCGCGACCGCTTCGAACACAATGTCCCCGCCGCGCCCGCCATCGCCGCCGTCGGGGCCGCCATATTCGACGTATTTCTCACGCCGGAACGAGACGGCCCCGGGGCCGCCTCCGCCGGACTTCACATAGATCTTGGCTTGGTCGAGGAAATGCATGGCGGGCGCATAGGGAATTTTTGCTGCGATTGCGAGGGCTTTGGGCAGCAGTGACCTCGGCCCGGAGGGCCGCAAGGCCGACTGGCCGCCCGCAGCGAAGCGACCGTCAGGTCGCATGAGCGAGGATTTCGCACCCCGGACGGGGTGCGGAACTCAAAAACGCGCCTCCACGCCCACAATTGCCGAGCGCCCCGGCGAGACGAAGCTGAACACCTGTTCGTAGCGTTCATCCAGCAGGTTCTCGATCCGGGCGAAGGCGGTGATCTGATCGGTCAGCTTCGCCCGCGCGTTCAGATTGACGAGGGTGTAGTCGTCCAGCGTCACCCGCACCGGCACGAAGCTGGGATCGATGAAGGCGACATCCGGCGTCGCTCCGTTATGGCGCACCACCAGGGTCGCCGAGGCTGCGTCACCCGGCGCGGTCCAGGTCAGCGCCATGCTGGCGATGTGTTCGGGACGGCGCACTTCCTCGACACCGTTCTCCTCCGCGTCGAGGTAGGAATAGGCCCCATCAAGGCTCCACTGTTCGGCGAGACGCACGTTCAGCGACACTTCGACCCCGCGCTGCTGGCTCTCGGTCACGCGGTTGGCCGGAGTGGCGATGAAGGTCGGCGGGGGGAAGGTGGTGAAGATTTCGCCCTCCAGCTCGCTGTCGAAGTAAGTCACCGCGAGCGCGGCGCTATCGCCAAACTGCTGATCGAGGCCGACTTCCCACCCTGTCGACTTTTCGGGGCGCAAGGCGGCGTTGCCGATGAAACGCCCGTCGACAAAGCCGTAAAGCTCGAAGAAGCCAGGGTTCTTGACCCCGCTTCCTGCTGCGGCGCGCAGCCGGGTGTTGTCGGTTACACGGTAGCCTGCACCGATGCGGAAGGTGGTCGCATCACGGAACAGATCGTTGATGTCGTGACGCAGCGCCGCCGAGACGTCGAAGGCCGCGCCAGAATAGCGATATTCGCCGACCAGCCCGACCTGCTCAATCTCGCGCCGCTCGTCGAACACGAAACCGCCGGGCGTGGCATTGCGGAAGCCCTCAACCTCGTAATCGGCGGCGAAAGTCAGGGTGTGGTTGTTCGCCACCGCCAGCGCGCTGACATAGGAGGCCTTGAAGCGGTCCCCCTCGCTTGCGCTCGACACACCGAACGGGCCGAACGTTTCGCGCTCCACATCGGCGACTTGCGCCGAAATGTCATGCGTCCAGCGCCCCTCCAGCACCTCGGCCCGCGCACCGACAAGGGCATAGATGGCCTCGTTGGTGAAGCCGGTGCCGGGGCTGTCGACGATGAAGCCGAAGGTCGGGCTGGTGGTGTCGAAGTCGCTGTCGTTGGTCTGGCCCTCGGTGCGGATGAAGCGGGCTGCGGCGCGCAGCTGCAAGCCTTCGGCCACATCGACGCTGCCCTTGCCCGAGAGGGTGTAGCTGTCGCGGCCGATATCGCGGATGCCGCCGCGCGCGTTCGGCTGGCCGTCGGTGCTGACCACCACGGCGGAGAGGCCTGCGTCCCAGTCCGTGCCGGACGCGCCGTAACGCATGGCACCATTGACCGTGCTCTGCGTGCCGGCTTCGATCCGTGCGGCAAAGCCCGGCACGCTGCGCCCGCTGGCGCTTTCATAGGCGATCACGCCGCCGATCGCGTCGGGCCCATAAAGCGCCGATTGCGCACCCCGCAGCACCTCGATGCGGGCACCGACCTCGGCCTGAAGCGTGCCGATGTCGAACTCTCCGGCGAAGGGGTCGGAGACCTCGATCCCGTCGACCAGCACCAGCACATGGTTCGCCTCGCTGCCGCGCAGGCGGATCTGGGTCTGGCCCGCCACGCCTGCCACAGCCACGCCCGGCACATCGCGCAGCACATCGGCAATGTCGCGGGTCTGGCGGTTTTCGAGCATCCGACTTTCGATGACCGTCACCGACCCGGTGTAGTTCTCGGTATAGATCACATCGCGGGTGCGGTTGGCATTGACGAGGATCCCTTCCTCGCGCCTGCGTTCGATCAGGGTGATGGTTTGATTGCTGGCGGCAGTCTCGCCATCGCCTTTGCGATCATCCTGCTGTGCGTGGCCCACGCCATGCACCATCAGCGCCGCCCCAGCGACGCTGCACAAAAATACAAAATTTCTCACGGATTCCTCCCGTCATCAGCAACATGGTGGCCGCGAGGAGAGGTTGCCCGTCCCCACAGCCCAGCGATGTCGCTCACAACGAAAGTGTTTTTCCGCGCCTGACCAATCCCTGAGCCAAGCAAAGAGCGACACGCCCCGGTCGGTCTCCTGGCTCACGGATCGACGCATCCGGTGCTCACCTTCCCAGAGCGTCGCCGCTCCAGTGGCTGCCCCTCAGCAGGGACGCGCAACCGAATACTCACCGCTTACAGTTGCAGGGACAGCTGCGGATTCAAACCGCATTCCCGTTACCGAAACGCAAGAGCATCGATAGCGTCAGGCATAGCTGACGGCAAGCGGTGTAAAGTGGGGAGCAGACAGACTCGGCACCCGATGTCTTCACGCGCTTGCTCCTGGGATTGCTTTGGCCGTGACCCTCTCCCCTGAGGGTCAGGAGTCACGAAACGCTGGTGGAGCCGAGGGGGATCGAACCCCTGACCTCGTCATTGCGAACGACGCGCTCTCCCATCTGAGCTACGGCCCCGTTCCAGGTTTTGCCACCCGTGATCCGTTGATGCCGGGGACGGGCGAGCGGGCGCATTAGCGATTAGCTCAGCCCCATGCAACGCAAGATTTTGCCGCTGTGAAGGCCGCCGTCACTTGCCGGAAGGGCTGCGAGGCTTGGTCGCGATCGGCTCGACGACCGGCTGCGACACCACCCCTTCCGTGACCGGAATGACTGGTACCAGCTGCCCGGTAACAGGATCGATCACGGTCTGCATCGCGGCATCCTGCGGCGCAACCGTGCGCCCCGCGCGGTGCTGTTGCACTGCCACCCAGCCTGGCTGGGAGGCACCATACATTGCTCCCCACTTGGCATCCCACTCGGCCGAAGCGCGCTGATAGACCTCATATTCGTCGAAGAAACGCTCAAATGGCACCATCAGCCCGTCAAAATTGGTGCGGGCGAAGGCAAGCGGATCGGTAGGCGGGGCGGCAAGCGCGCGGTTGGACATGTCGAGCGCCGCGAGACAGAACCCGGACCGCACAGCAGGCTCGGCGAAAAAGTTGTAGACCTGCGTGGTATAGGCGTCGCGCGCGACGATCGCACTGCGCCGCGCCTTGAAGCGGCTTGTGTAGCTGCGCTCGATCCGGTCGTTAACCGCTTTCAGCGACCGGACGTTCTTCGTCAGGAAGTCGCGGTAGCCCTGCAGGATCGGCTCGTATTCGGGCGTGAGACAGTTGAGCGCGGCGACATTCCAGGCCGAGCGGAGGTTCCAGACCAGCTGATCGTCAGACAGGTTGCTGTTGACGGTGATGCGCCGCCCATCGGGCCCGCGCGTCGGCATGTCCATCACGTAATACGCGCCCCCCGGCGGGAGCGGGCGATAGGGCACCGCCTCGACCACGGGCGGTGGCGCCGCCCGCGTCGGGGCCGACGACGGGGCTGGCGCAGCGGTGGTGCAGGCAGCCAGAACGGCGGCGCTTGCTACCAGCATGGTTACCGCCAAACCGACAGGTCGGCGCGTGGCGGACAAAGGGGAAAGCGTATGCGGGGCCGCGGTCATCGGGGGGTACTTCTCCTGCTGCGGGCTGTACTCGGCATAATCGGGCAAAATGTGCGCCCCTTCCTTGCTCCAGCCTGAAGAGCGGCGATAGCCCTGCCTGCCAGCAAAGGGAATGCCCGGAGCCTTGTCAAAGGTTCCGGGCATTCGACATTTCAACATCTGTTCGTCAGGCCGATGCTTGTCCGGCGCGGAATTTACTCCCGATTGCCGAGGAAGCTGAGCAGGAACTGGAACATGTTGATGAAGTCCAGATAGAGGCTCAGGGCGCCCAGGATCACGGCCTTGCCCGCAAACTGCGTGCCGCGCAGATAGGTATATTCGTCCTTCAGACGCTGCGTATCATAGGCGGTGAGGCCAGCGAAGATCAGCACGCCGATGAAGCTGATCGCATAATGGAACGCGGGCGACTGCAGGAACAGGTTGATCACCATTGCCACCAGCAGGCCAATCACGCCCATGATCAGGAAGCTGCCGAGCCCCGACAGATTCTTCTTGGTGGTGTAGCCAAACAGCGACAGCCCGGCGAAAGCCGCAGCGGTGGCGAAGAAGGTCGTGGCGATCGAGCCGCCGGTGTAAACGAGGAACACCGACGACAGCGACAGGCCCATCAGCGTGGCGAAACCCCAGAACATCAGCTGGAGCGTGCCGGTGCTGAAGCGGTTGGCGCCGAAGCTCATGGCAAACACAATGGCCATCGGCGACAGCGCCACGATCCAGCGCAGGATGCCGCCGGTGAAGATCGTTTCGGCCACACCGCTGGAGAAGGCCAGCAGGGCGACGATCCCGGTCAGCAGGATGCCCGAGGTCATGTAGTTGTAAATCGAGAGCATGTGCGAACGCAGGCCCTCGTCGAAGCTCACGCGGCCAGCGACATCGCCCCCGGCGCGGGGCACCGAGCCAAGCCGCTGCGCATTGCGCGAGGTGTCATTCCAGTCAGCCATTGCGAAACCCTTAGTCCTTGCAACGGAGCGCGAGACGTCGCGCTCTCCATGGATGCGAATATCGGGGTTTCGGCGCAGCTTTTCAAGCGAAACCGGATTGCAAAGCGCGCAATTCGTTCAGCTTAACGGTTGTTAATCTTAACCCCCGCGGGAGAGAGCGGCACCCTTGTCGCGCGTGGCGCGCAGAGTCTCGGCCAGCAGGCGGCGCAGTGCCTGGTCATTATCGAGGATATCAAGGCCCTCCCGGGTCATTCCACCGGGACTGGCGACCCGGTCGGCAAGCGTCGCCGGGCTGTCGTCAGCGCCCGCCGCAAGTGCTGCTGCCCCCTCGACCGTGGCAAGCGCGAGGCTGGCGGCCGTGGCGCTGTCGAGGCCGAGGTCCACCGCCGCACCCGCCAGCGCGTCGATGAAGCGATAGACAAACCCCGGCCCCGATCCGGCGAGCGCGGTGACAAGATCGAATTGCGCTTCGTCCTCAAGCCAGACGGCGCTGCCAAGTGCGTCGAACAGGGCGAAGGCGGCATTCCGTCCGCCCGCGTCGAGCCCGGACTCGCTCAGGATCACCGGCGACTTGCGGATCGCAGCGGCGAGGTTGGGCATCACCCGGACATGTGCGGCAGCCTGCGGGAAGGCCTGCTTGAGCTGCGCCAGCGTGATCCCGGCGAGCAGCGAAAACACCGTGCGGCCAGCTGTCAGCCCCTGCAATCCCGGCCCCAAGGCGCCCAGTTGCTGCGGCTTGAACCCGAGCAGCACTGCGTCATGCGTCCCCGGCACCCTGGCGGCATCACGGTAAAGTTCCACGCCAGCGGGCGCTTCGGGCAGCGCCGGATCGAGCACGCTGAACCGGTCCGCAGGCTCGCCCGCCGCCAGCCATCCGGCCAGCATCGCGCCGCCCATATTGCCGCAGCCGATGATGAGGAAATGGCTCACAGGAACTCCAATCCGTTCGGGCTGAGCCTGTCGAAGCCCCGCCCTTCGTTCTTCCGACACGGCGCTAGAAGAAAGTGCAGTCCTTCGACAAGCTCGGGACGAACGGAATCTGTTCTAAGCCTCGCCCGCCGCGTCGACCATCGCCGCTTCAAGCGCGGCCCGAGGGGATTTGCCGCCCCACAACACGAACTGGAACGCGGGGTAGAAGCGGTCACACTCGTCGATTGCGCTCTCGACCAGCGCCTGCGCCATATCAAGGCTGAGCCGTCCGTGATCGCCCAGCAGGGCGCCGTGGCGATACAGCAGCACGTCGCCGTTCGACCAGATGTCGAAATGGCCGAGCCACATCTGTTCGTTGACGAGGCACAACAGCTCATAGGCCGCGGTGCGCTTGTCGTCAGTCACGCGGATATCGGGCAGGCACAGGAACTGCAGCACGCTGTCCTCGGGCCGCCAGATCGCGCGCAGCTGGTAATTGGCCCAGCTGCCCTGCACTTCGCCGGTCATCTCGTCATCCGAGACCAGCTCGCACGGCCATCCGCGCGCTGCAAACAGGCTGGCGAGCATTTCGACGGGGGCGGCATCGTCCTCGGCGGAATAGTCCATGT
>RDXA01000041.1 GCA_004292705.1 Sphingomonadales bacterium
CGCGCCGAGCACGAAATACTTCAGCCCCGCCTCGCCCGAGCGTGTGTCGCGGCGCAAGACTGCGGCCAAAACATAAGCCGAGAGGCTGTTCAGTTCGAGCCCGAGGTAGAGGCTCATAAAATCATTGGCCGAGACCATGATGCTCATGCCAACAGCAGCAAACAGCAACAGCACCGGATATTCGGCCCGCATCCCGCGCTCGATTCCGGCAGCGCTACTGTTGAAGAAGGCGGGCGCAATCATCAGCGCGGCGATGGCGGCGAGGTAGATCAGCGCCTTGGCGAACAGCGCGAAGCTGTCGACCTTGAGAAGGCCGCCGAACGCCAGGGTTGCCGGGCCATCGGTGCCGAAATGCAGACCCGGCACCAGCATTATCCCGGCGCCGAACAGCGCAGCGGCGGCTGCAATGGCGATCAGGCGCGCGGCCTTGTCCTCGCCCCATGCGGCAACCAGCAGCAGCACGAGACCCGCGCTGATCAGCAACAGCTCAGGCAGGACAAGCGGGAAAGAAGCGGCGAAATCCATCAGTGCGCGCCCTCCTCGGCGCTCTCGTGTTCCTTGCGCCCGTGCTGCCCGAGCGCATTGGCGGCTTCGGCACGCGGCGTCCCCGGTGCGAGCCGCGCGTCGCTTAAGGGCGCCGCAGCAGAGAGGCGCGCGTCTAGCGTGGCAATGTCCTTGCGCATCGGGGCGAGAAAGCTCTCGGGGTAGACACCCATCCACAGCACGGCAGCGGCGATCGGAGCCATCATGATCCACTCGCGCGCCGAAATGTCGGGCATTGCGGCGGCGTCCGCGTTGGTCTGCCCGCCGAACGCCACGCGGCGGTAGAGGTAGAGCATGTAGGCCGCGCCAAGGATGATGCCCGTGGTGCAGATCAGCGCGACGGTGCTCGAGGTCTGGTAGATCCCCGCCAGCGACAGGAACTCGCCGACGAAGCCGCTCGTCCCCGGCAGGCCGATCGACGCCATGGTGAACAGCAGGAAGAACAGCGCGTAATAGGGCATGTTGATCGCAAGGCCGCCGTAACGCGCGATCTCGCGGGTGTGGAGCCGGTCGTAGATCACCCCCACGCACAGGAACAGCGCGCCCGAGACGAGGCCGTGGGAGAGCATGACGATCATCGCGCCCTCCAGCCCCTGCACGTTGAAGGCGAACAGGCCGACGGTCACGATCGCCATGTGCGCCACGGACGAATAGGCGATCAGCTTCTTCATGTCGGCCTGCACCAGCGCGACCAGCGAGGTATAGACCACCGCGATCATCGAGAGCGCGAACACCAGCCACGCGAACTGCGCCGAAGCCTCGGGGAACATCGGCAGGCTGAAGCGGATGAAGCCATAACCGCCCAGCTTCAGCAGCACGCCTGCGAGGATCACCGATCCCGCTGTGGGCGCCTGCACGTGGGCGTCAGGCAACCAGGTGTGCAGCGGCCACATCGGCACCTTCACCGCGAAGCTCGCAAAGAAGGCCAGCCACAGCCAGG
>RDXA01000042.1 GCA_004292705.1 Sphingomonadales bacterium
AAGAACTTGCCCGCCATCAGGCACCCGCCAGCCAGCGCGCGACCACATCCGCCCCGTCATCGGCGCTTGAACGGACGCTGCCCGGCGTGCGGCTGAAGCGCGGTGCGGGGGCGGTGTGCCAGATCCCGTCATGCTCCACATAGGCGCCGCGCGCCTGCATGTGCGGATGCTCGCGCGCTTCATCGATGCCGAGCACCGGGGCAAAGCAGGCATCGGTGCCTTCGAGCAATTCGCACCATTCGGCTTGTGTCTTGGTCAGGAACAGCGCTGCAAGTTTCTCGGCGTAATCGTCCCAGTTGGTAGGGATCATCTGGCCTTGCGCCAGTTCCTCGGGCGCGCCGGTGCGAGCGAGCAGCTCGGCATAGAACTGCGGTTCGATCGACCCCAAGGAGATTTCCTTGCCGTCGGCGCAGCGGAAACAGCGGTAGAAATGCGCCGCCCCGCCCAGCATCCCCTTGCCGCGTTCCGTGGAAAGATGCGGCATGTGGCGCACGCCGAAAAAGAAGCTCATCAGGCTCGTCGCCCCGTCAACAATCGCGGCATCGACCACCTGCCCCTTGCCCGACTTTTCGCGCTCAAAGAGCGCCGCCATGATCCCGAAGGCGCAATACATCGACCCGCCGCCGAAGTCGCCGACGAGGTTCTGCGGCGGTGTAGCGGTCTCTCCTGCCTTGCCGACCGCCGCCAGCGCGCCGGTGATGGCGATGTAATTGATGTCATGCCCGGCCGCCTGCGCAAGCGGGCCTTCCTGCCCCCAGCCGGTCATGCGGGCATAGACGAGGCGCGGGTTCGCACCCAGCAACTCCTCCGGCCCCAGCCCCAGCCGCTCCATCACCCCGGGACGGAAGCCTTCGATCACAACGTCGGCGCTGGCGGCAGCGGCGCGCACGGCCGATTTGCCCTCATCGCTTTTCAGATCCACCGACAGCCGATGCCGCGCACGGTCTACCACCGGATTGCTGGACACCGCCCCCGGCCGGTCGATCCGCACCACTTCGGCGCCCAGATCGGCCAGCAGCATCGCGACGTGCGGCCCCGGGCCGATACCGCTGAATTCGAGGACCCGCAGGCCGGAAAGCGGCCCTGTCGATTGGCTCATGTCTCTCTCCCTTTTGTCCAGCCTTAGGCGCGCCGCAAAGCCAAGAGCAAGTGTCGACATTGCCAGCCCCCAAAGGCGCACCATCCTTTCGCAAAGGCAAAATTGCTTGTTGCGGGCCGCGCAGCCTATACCTGAGCGACCATGCGCAGTCTGACCCATCTCGAACGGCTCGAAGCCGAAAGCATCCATATCTTCCGCGAAGTCGTGGCCGAGGCGGAGAACCCGGTGATGCTCTATTCGGTGGGCAAGGACAGCTCGGTGATGCTGCATCTGGCGCGCAAGGCCTTCTACCCCGCCCCGCCGCCCTTCCCGATGCTGCACGTGGCGAGCGGGTGGGACTTTGCCGATCTGCTGGCCCACCGCGACAAGACGGTGCGCGA
>RDXA01000129.1 GCA_004292705.1 Sphingomonadales bacterium
GACGCTCGAACCCGTGCCAGGCGAGGATGGGTCGGCCGAGCGACTGACCCGGGCATTCCGCGCGGCAGGTTGGCAAGTGGCGGTGGAACCCTGCGATATCAATCATATCCTGCCAGTGCGCGGGCGCAGCTTTGCCGAGTATTGGGACACCCGTCCCGGCCCTCTTCGCACGACCTTGAAACGCAAGGCCAGGAAGGTCGAAACCGAGATCCTGACCCATTTCGATGCGCAGGTCTGGGCCGACTACGAGACGATCTATGCCGCCAGCTGGAAACCGGCCGAGGATCAGCCCGCAATGCTGCGCGCCTTTGCCGAAGCCGAAGGCGCAGCCGGTCGGCTGCGGCTGGGGATTGCCCGAGCCGAGGGCATAGCCGTTGCCGCACAATGCTGGACGGTCGAAAATTCAACCGCTTATATCCACAAGCTCGCACATCTGGAAAGCCACAAGCCGCTCTCGGCCGGGACCACGCTCACAGCGGCGCTGTTTGCTCACGTGATCGATATCGACCGCGTCGATCTGGTCGATTTCGGCACGGGCGACCAAAGCTACAAGGCCGACTGGATGGAGGAAGTGCGACCCCGTTTCCGGATCGATTGTCTCGACCCGGCACAGCCCAAAGCCTGGCCGCCGCTCGCCAAGCGGATACTGCGTGCCCGCGATGCCTGAGGCACTGGCGGCACGGCGCAACGCTTGCACCCGCGCCCGCTCATGGCTAAGCCCCGCCGCCACGGCACTGAACAGGGATTTTTTGCCAATGACGAAGGCGGGCCGATGACCACATTGCCGCACATCGAGAGCGCCGCGGACGCAGCCGCGCTCGATCGGGAAATCAAGAGCCTGATGGCCGACGTGCTGGGCCTCGACCCGGCGCAGGCCGAGGCGCTCGTGCCGGAATCAGGGCTGTTCGGCCACCTGCCTGAACTGGATTCGATGGCGGTTGCCGGGCTGCTTACCGAAATGGAAGACCGGCTCGGCATCGTGATCGAGGATGACGATGTCGACGGCGAAATGCTTGAAACCTATGGCGGGCTGCTGGCTTTCGCGCGTGCAAAGCTTGACGCCCGGTAGGCCGGGCTTGCGCTGCTTCAGGCTAACGCTCGGGTGATTTTCACGTGGAACAGCCCGGCCCGTCAGGGCACCTTGCCGACCGAGGAACTGCTGGTCGCCTTTGATCGTGGCCGCAAGGTGCGTCTGCTGGTGTGTCCAGCATGGTTCGACGAGGCGAACAAGCTCAGGCGCTTTACGGTCGAAGTCATGCGGCGTCTGGATGCGGCCGGGATCGACAGCCTGCTGCCCGATCTCCCCGGTTGCAACGAAAGCCTTGCACCGCTGGAACATCAGACACTTGAGGGCTGGCGCGCTGATATGGCGACGGCGGCAGAGGCACTGGGGGCAAACCATGTGCTCGCGATCCGCGCCGGGGCCCTGGTGGCTCCCGAAGGCCTGCCAGGCTGGCATTATGCAGCACAGTCCGGACCAAAGCTGCTGCGCGGCATGATCCGTGCCCGGACCATTGCAGCACGCGAGGCTGGTCTTGCCGAAACGTCTGAAAAGCTGATGGACACCGGCCGGAACGAAGGTCTGGTGCTCGGCGGTTGGCAGATTGGTTCGGCCATGTTCCGTGCGCTTGAATTGGCTGAGCCTGCCCTTGCCTCCGGACAGTCCGACATCGCTCAGAGCGCGGTCGGCGGACCCGGACTGTGGTTGCGTGCGGAGCCGGACGAGGATGCAGGGCAGGCTGAGCGCCTCACCGCACTCATCGCTGAAAACATCGCGAAATCAAATTTATGACGCGCTTGTCTCACACCTTTGGCTGCGGCAGCCTGACACTCGCCGGGACACTCGATACCGCGCCGGGCCGCGCCGGCCTGCTGATTGTGAGCGGCGGCAACGAGATCCGCTCGGGAGCTTTCGGAGGGCAGGCTGACATGGCCGCACGGATCGCTGCCGCGGGCTTTCCCGTGTTTCGTTTCGACCGCCGTGGGATCGGCGACAGCGAGGGCGAGAATCGCGGTTTCCGCCATTCAGCCAAGGACATAGCCGCCGCAATCGACGCCTTCCGGGCGATGACACCACAGCTCTCGCGGGTGGTTGCTTTCGGCAATTGCGATGCGGCCTCGGCGCTGATGCTGGCAGGCGGCGCGGGTTGCGATGCACTGGTGCTTTCCAACCCCTGGACCATCGAGCAGGACGAAAGCGGTGCTGTCGACGACACCCCGCCCCCCGCAGCAATCCGCGCGCGCTATCTTGAAAAGATCAGAAATCCACGTGAAGTCATGCGCTTGCTGGGTGGAGGTGTGGATTTGCGCAAGCTCGCAGGCGGCATGATGCGCGCCCTGCGTCCGCCTCCGCCGCCCTCAAGCCTGGCACAGGATATGGCCGAGGGGCTGGCGGGCTTCATCGGCCCGGTTCGTATCCTGCTCGCTACGGCTGACCGCACTGCGCAGGTTTTCGAGGCGGCATGGGAACAGCGCGACCCGCGCATCCGCCGCTGCGAAGGCGCAGGCCATGCCTATGTCGAGCCGGAACACCGCGCCTGGCTTGAGCAGCAACTGCTTGAAATGCTGCGCGCCTAACGCTCGAACAGGCTTACCAACTCGACATGGGTCGACCAGCGGAACTGGCCTACCGGGCGCAGCTTCGATAGCCGCAATCCGGCCTCGGCCAGCACCGCAGCATCGCGCGCCCAGCTGGATGGGTTGCAGCTGACATACACCACCCGCTCCAACGTGCTACGCGCGATTTCAGCGACTTGTGCGCGGGCACCGGCACGCGGGGGATCGATCATTACGGCATCGAAACGGTTCAACTCATCGGGTTGAAGCGGCGAACGGAACAGGTCGCGGTGGAGCGCCAGCACTTGCCCACCGCTGTGTGCTCCGGCAGACTTGCAGGCCAGATGGGCGGCCCGCTCGGCCTCGACGGCGAGCACCTTGCGCCCTGTGTCGCCTGCGGCCGACAACCCGAATGCAAACGTGCCAAGTCCTGCGAACAAGTCGGCAACCACCCGCGCATGACCAAGCCATGCGACCGCATCAGCCACCATAAGCTCTTCCGCATCCTGAGTCGCCTGCAAGAAGGCACCCGGTGGCAAGGCAACCGATACGCCGGACAGTCTCACCGTCACCGGTTCCGGCTCCCAGATTGTCTCGGGGCCATAACCTTGGTCGATGGTAAGGCGTGCCAGATTCTGTTGGCGGGCGAAGTCCAGTGCTGCCTCGGTCGGGCCGAGGCCTTCGAGCGGGAAATGGCTAAGGTTCGCCTCGACGCCCTGATCGGCAAGTGTCAGATCGATCCCCACGATGCCCTTGGGACCATGCGCAGCGACCAGCCTGCGCAAGGGCGCGATCAGCGCGGCCAGTGCGGGATGCAGCACCGGACATTCCGCCAGATCGACCACCCGATGCGATCCACCCTCGCGATACCCCAGCACTGCGCCCCTTGCCGTGCGCAAGCCATGCAACCCGGCGCGGCGGCGGGTGGCGGGTGGCGAAAGGTGGACGGGCAGCACCTCGCCGGGTTCGAGCCCTTGACCCCGCGCCGCGTTCACCACCCGGTCACGGACGAAGTCGGCGAGTGCTGCATCATCAGCCTGCTGCAATTGGCACCCGCCGCAGGACGTAAAATGGCGGCATGCCGGAACAGCATGGTGCGGCCCGGGCGTGATGTTGCCCTCGCCATCGACAATGTCCCCCGGCACCGCGCCCGAGACATGCCGACCGGTGGCGGTCACGCCGTCGCCTTTGGCAGCGAGGCGGATGATGGGTTCGGGGAGGTTCACAGGCAGGCCGCTAGCGCCTCGGACACCCTTTCGGCAAGCTGCGATGGCGTAAAGGCCGGGCCTGCCCGACGCGCCGCCTCGCCATGCAGCCAGACAGCTTCGCACGCCGCAGCGAAAGGATCGCGGCCGCACGCCATGCGGCTCGCGGCGATCCCGGCGAGCACGTCGCCGGTGCCTGCCACCGACAACCAACTCGGCGCCGGGCTGCCCAGCGCGAGGCGACCATCGGGCGCGGCAATGCAGCTGTCGGGCCCCTTGGCCAGCACCACCATCCCGCTCACCCGCGCCAGCGCCAGCGACCGCTCGCGCCGTCCATCGGCGATGACGCCGAAGCTGCGGCACAGTGCGGCAAGCTCCCCGTCATGAGGGGTGGCGAGGACCGGCTTGCCCTGCGGAAGCATCGCCGGAGCGAGCAGCATGAGCGCATCGGCATCAAGCACCACGGCCCGCGCCTGCCGCAGCGCCCCGTTCAGCACATCTTGCGCTTGGGAGCTCCGACCGAGACCCGGCCCGATCAGCACGGCGGCCATACGTTCGTCGGCCAGCGCCTCTTCCAGCGGCGCGGTGTCAGTCACCACATCGGGCGGCGTGCGGGGATCAGCCTCGCGGGCAAGCAGTTTGACATAGCCCGCGCCGGATCGCTGCGCTGCCACTGCCGCGAGCAAGCCTGCCCCCGGCATCGCCCCGCCGATGATGCCAAGCAGGCCCCGGCGATACTTGTGGCTATCTGTCGGCGGTGCTGAGAATGACGGTCTCCCGACCAGCACTGCGGCACCCTCCACCGGCGCGATTCCGATGGGGACAAGCCGCACTTGCCCCATCAGCGCGCGGCCCGGAAGGCTCCAATGGGCAAACTTCCACGCGCCCAGCGCCAGCGTCAGATCATAGGCAGGCAGGCGCTCGTTCAGCACTGCGCCGCCGTCGCTGGCGATCCCCGATGGCACATCGATTGCCACGCGGTAACGGTGCCGCGCTGCCAGATCGCGCAGCAGCAACGCGTGTTCGGCCGCCAGCGGGCGCGCGAGGCCGGAGCCGAACAGGCAATCGACGAAGACCTCGCCCGGCCCGCCTCCGTCAGCCGTTGCGACCGGGCTGCCCCACCGGCGCCTCGCCGCTTGTGCGGCTTCCGTCGAAGGATCGAGCGGAGCGACCAACGTGACTGCATTGCCAGCTTCGCGCAGTCGGCGGGCGATGACATAACCATCCCCGCCATTATTCCCGGGACCGCACAGCA
This sequence comes from Sphingomonadales bacterium, assembly GCA_004292705.1. Lineage (GTDB taxonomy): Bacteria > Pseudomonadota > Alphaproteobacteria > Sphingomonadales > Sphingomonadaceae > Erythrobacter. The sequence goes on from RDXA01000129.1 coordinate 5,017, forward strand.
CGGTCACCGCACGTCCGGCAGCAACCCGGCGGATCCACTCCGCCGCACCGCCAGCGGCGGTCTCCATCAATTCGCTGCCGCTTGTTCCCGAGTCGAACAGCGCCTGCTCGGCACTGCGCATTTGGGCCGCCGTCAGAACCTGCGAAAGGGTCACGAGTTGGGTGGATCGAGCAAGGCGAGCGGGATGCGGTAGCGATCTGCGCCGATGCTGAACTGCACCGCATCCGCCCCGCCCTGTTCGAGGATCAGGGGTTCGGCCCCGTCACGGGCCGCGAAATTGCCGCTGGCAGAATCGCGGATCAGGCGACGGAAGCCGCCATCAGGATGGTAGAGGATGAACTCGTTGCTCCCGGCCACGCGCTCGACATAACAGCCGGGCGACAAGGCTGCGCCAGCGCCGATCGCACAGGTCATCACGGCTCCAGACGCGGGGGCCGTGGCAGAGGCGCTGGGCGACGGGGGCGCATCGCTGGGCGATCCGCAGCTGGCCAGTGCGGTGGCAGACAGAAGGATGACAGCGCTAGATATCCGCAAACACATGGGTTTCCGCCTTCGCGCCCGGATGGGTGATCGCCCCATGACGCGCTTTGCCGACGACCTGACTGTAGCGCCACAAAGCGCCCGACTGATAGTTGTTGGTGCGCGGCTGCCACGCTTTGCGCCGTTCGGCGAGAATATCGTCGGCCACTTCGAGTTCGATGCTGCCAGTCTCGGCGTTGATGGTGATGGTGTCGCCATCCTCGACCAGCGCGATCGGGCCGCAGTCCGCTGCCTCGGGGCAGACATGGCCGATGCAGAACCCGCGGGTCGCGCCCGAGAAGCGCCCGTCGGTGATCAGCGCCACCTTCTCGCCCATGCCCAGCCCGTAAAGCGCGGCGGTGGTGGAGAGCATCTCGCGCATGCCGGGGCCGCCCTTGGGGCCTTCGTAGCGGATGACGATGACGCAGCCCTCAGCAATGTCGCGGCTTTCGACCGCGGCGAAGGCGTCTTCCTCGCAGTCGAACACGCAGGCCGGGCCGGAGAATTGCAGCCGCGCCATGCCGGCGACCTTTACGATCGCGCCATCGGGCGCGAGGCTGCCTTTGAGGCCGACCACGCCGCCGGTGGGCGTGATCGGGGTCTTCACATCGTAGAACACCTTCTGGTCAGGGTTCCAGGTGATCTCCTCGAGGTTCTCGCCGATGGTCTTGCCGGTGACGGTGATCGGATTGGGATCGATGAAACCGCCATCGAGCAGCGTCTTCATCGCCATGTAGACCCCGCCCGCCTCGTGCATGTCCTTGGCGACATACTTCCCGCCGGGCTTGAGGTCTGCGATGTAAGGCGTTGATTTGAAGACTTCGGCGACATCGAACAGATCGAAGTCGATGCCGCACTCATTGGCCATGGCGGGCAGATGGAGCGCGGCGTTGGTCGAGCCGCCGGTGGCCGCAACGACGCGCGCGGCGTTCATGAAAGCCTCGCGGGTGCAGATGTCGCGCGGGCGCAGGTTGCGGGCGACAAGTTGCATCACCTGCTTACCCGCAGCAACTGCAATATCATCACGCGATCTGTAAGGAGCAGGCGCCATATTGCTGTTCGGCAGCGACAATCCGATGGCCTCGCCGACGCAGGCCATG
>RDXA01000130.1 GCA_004292705.1 Sphingomonadales bacterium
CGCCGCCAGATGCTGCGGAGCTTCCGCAAGCCGCTCGTCATCATGAGCCCCAAGTCGCTGCTGCGCCACCCGATGGCGAAATCGAACCGCGATTCCTTCCTTGGTGAGCGGCAGTTCCGGCGGATCCTGTCGGACACGCGCGAGATCGCCGATGATAAGGTGCGGCGTCTGGTGCTGTGTTCGGGCAAGGTCGCCTATGACCTGATCGAGGCGCGCGACGCGGCTGGCATCGAGGACGTCTCGATCGTCCGCATCGAACAGCTCTTCCCCTTCCCCGGCGATCCGCTGGCGCTGCGGCTTGAGCGCATGACGAACCTCAAGGAGGTCGTGTGGTGCCAGGAAGAGCCGCGTAACAACGGCGCGTGGTTCTTCGTCAATGAACGGATCGAGGAATCGCTGGCCAAGGCCGGCCATGCGGGGATGCGTCCCGGATATGCCGGACGCGACGCTGCCGCCTCGCCCGCCACCGGCCTCGCCAGCCGTCACAAGGCCCAGCAGGAGGCCCTCGTTGCCGCCGCGCTGGGGCTGTAAGCGCCCCGCCCTTTCTTCAGACAGAATATAAGCAAGTTTCAGGAACCCATTCCCATGGCCACCGAAATCAAAGTCCCCGTCCTCGGCGAATCCGTCACCGAAGGCACCATTGCCGAATGGTTGAAGCAACCGGGTGAAGCAGTCGCTGCGGACGAGCCGATTGCCAGCCTCGAAACCGACAAGGTCGCGGTCGATGTGCCCTCGCCGGTTGCGGGGATCATGTCGCAGCACATGGTCGCGGTCGGTGACACGGTCGAAGTCGGCGCGGTGATCGCGATCATCGAGGAAGGCGCGTCAACAGGCGCGGCTCCCGCTGCCCCTGCCGCCGCCAAGGCCGAAGCCCCAGCCCCCGCCGCCAGCGAAGAGCTGCTGACTCCCGCCCAGACCATGTCGCCCGCTGTGCGCCGCGCAGTGCTGGAGCACGGGGTCGATCCTTCGACCATCAAGGGCACCGGCAAGGATGGCCGCCTGACCAAGGAAGACGTTCTGGCCGCCGCTGAAGCCAAGGCCAAGGGCGGCGCTGCACCGGCTCCCGCTCCGGCCCCGGCCCCGGCGGCTGTTGCTCCGGCAGCGACGGGCGGCGCGCGCGGCGAAGAGCGCGTCAAGATGACCCGGATGCGCCAGACCATCGCCAAGCGGTTGAAGAGCGCGCAAGATAACGCCGCGCTGCTCACCACCTTCAATGATTGCGACATGAGCGCGGTCATCGAAGCGCGCGACAAGTACAAGGACCTGTTCGCCAAGAAGCATGACATTCGCCTGGGCTTCATGGGCTTCTTCGCCAAGGCCGCCTGCCTCGCACTCAAGGACGTGCCTGCCGCCAACGCCTATATCGACGGCGACGAGATCATCTACCACGATTACGTCGATATCTCGGTCGCGGTCTCGGCCCCCAACGGCCTCGTCGTTCCCGTGATCCGCGATGCCGACAAGAAGGGCTTTGCCCGGATCGAGCAGGACATCGCCGATTTCGGCGCGCGCGCGAAGGCGGGCACGCTGACCATGGAAGACATGACCGGCGGCACCTTCACGATTTCCAACGGCGGCGTGTTCGGAAGTCTGATGAGCACCCCGATCATCAACCCGCCCCAGTCGGCAGTGCTGGGCCTCCACCGCATCGAGGATCGTCCGGTTGTTCGGAACGGCCAGATCGTGATCCGCCCGATGATGTATCTCGCCCTGTCCTATGACCACCGCCTGATCGACGGGCGCGAGGCAGTGACGGCGCTCAAGATCATCAAGGAAGCGATTGAAGATCCCACCCGGATGCTGATCGACCTGTAAGGAAGGCTGCCCGACAATGCTTGTCGCCCTGCGCACCGCCTTGCAGGTTGAGCTGGCCCGTCTGCGGGCGGTCTGGCTGACCCGCGTGTGGGGCATGCACATCGGCAGCGACGTGCGCATCTCGGGCAAGGCCTATCTCGACTTCACCAACCCGTCGGGAGTCTATATCGACGACATGACCCTGATCGCTCCGGGTGCGCGGGTGCTGACCCACGATTTTGTTGGTGGCTATCACCACGATACCCGGATCGGCGCACGCTGCTTTGTCGGGGCGAATGCGATAATCCTGCCGGGGGTGCGTGTCGGCGATCAGTGCATTATCGCTGCCGGCAGCGTGGTGAGCGAGGATGTGCCCGCACACAGCATGGTCGCGGGCAACCCGGCGCGGGTGCTGCGCTCGGACCTCCAGCTCGGTCGGCACGGGAGAACCATGGCCTCGACCATCGAGGCCATCGAGATTGAAATTGCCGCACGCAAGCGCATCTAGGTGCAAAGCGGCGGTGCAAGAGGAAGCGGTAACCCATCATGGCTGACCACAACTACGATTACGACGTCCTCATCATCGGTGCCGGTCCCGGCGGCTATGTTGCGGCGATCCGCGCGGCGCAGCTCGGGCTGAAGACCGCCTGCGTCGAAAGCCGCGCCACGCTGGGTGGCACCTGCCTCAATGTCGGGTGCATTCCATCCAAGGCGCTGCTGCACGGCTCGGAGCTGTTCGATGAGGCCGCGAACGGCCATTTCGCCACCTGGGGCATCACCGCCACCCCCACGCTCGATCTCGGCAAGATGATGGCCGAGAAGACCAAGGCCGTGGGCGAGCTGACGGGCGGGATCGAATTCCTGTTCAAGAAGAACAAGGTCACCTGGCTCAAGGGCCATGCGGCTTTCGAGGACGTTCATACGGTGAGTGTCGGCGGCGAGACAATCACCGCCAAGGATATCGTGATCGCCACCGGCTCCAGCGTCACCCCGCTCCCCGGCGTCACGGTCGACAATGCGGGCAAGCGCATCGTCGACAGCACCGGCGCGCTCGATCTTGATGAAGTGCCAGAACATCTCGTGGTGATCGGCGGCGGGGTGATCGGCCTTGAACTGGGCTCCGTGTGGCGGCGTTTGGGTGCCAAGGTCACCGTGGTCGAATTCCTCGACCAGCTGCTGCCCGGCATGGACGGCGATGTGCGCAAGGAAGCGCAGAAGGTGTTCAAGAAGCAGGGCATGGCGATGATGCTCGGCCACAAGGTCACCGGCGCGAGCGTTGCGGGCAAGACCGTCACCCTCACCATCGAAAAATCCGCAGGCGGAGACGCGCAGACGCTCGAAGCGAGCCATGTGCTGGTCGCGATCGGCCGCCGTCCGAACACTGATGGCCTCGCGCTCGACAAGGCGGGCCTCACCACCAACGCGCGCGGCCAGATCGCAATCGACCACGATTTCCGCACCGCCGTGCCGAACATCTGGGGCATCGGCGATGTCGTCCCCGGCCCGATGCTCGCGCACAAGGCCGAGGATGAGGGCATCGCGGTGGCCGAGAACATCGCCGGGCTCACCGGCATCGTGAACCACGATGTCATCCCCAGCGTCGTCTACACCGCGCCCGAAATCGCAGGCGTGGGCATCACCGAGGAACAGGCCAAGGAGCGCGGGCTCAGCGTCAAGGTCGGCAAGTTCCCGATGATGGCCAACAGCCGCGCCAAGGCGAACCGCGACACCGAAGGCTTCGTCAAAGTCATCGCAGATGCGGAGACCGACCGCGTGCTCGGCGTCTGGATCATTGCCAGTCTCGCCGGCACGATGATCGCCGAGGCTTGCGTGGCGATGGAATTCGGCGCGACCAGCGAAGACATCGCCTATACCTGCCACGCCCACCCGACCCATGCCGAAGCCTTGAAGGAAGCGGCGATGGCGGTGACGGGCAAGCCGATCCATATGTGATCCGGCGAGGGTGAGCGCCCACGCCTTCGATCGCTGGCGGCTCACCCTGCCGTTGCTGCTCCCCGCACTCGGGGGCGTCGCCTACCTTGCTGCCTTCGATGCGGCCGCGCGGCTGATCGCCATCCATTCCGGCGCTCTCCTTTTGGCGCTCGCCTGGGTGCTGTGGGGGCGACTGCCGAGCACACCGCACGTCCGGTTCGGGATTGCGGCAGTGGCGGCACTGTCATTGTTCCTGCCATTGCTGACCGGCCCCGAAGTTGGCGGAGTTTCGCGCTGGTTCCCGGCAGGGCCGGTTATGCTCCATTCGGGCGCGCTGCTGCTGCCGCTGATCGTGGTTCTCGTGGCGGGAGCGGAGCGGTTTGGCCCCCCGGTGCTGGCCCTCGCAACCGCCGCGCTCGCGCTGCAACCCGATGCAGCCGGGCTGGCGGGTCTTGCGGCGGCGGGGGCAGCGCTGACCGCAACGCGCCGTTCAACCTCCTTCGCGCTGATCGCGGCCGCAGCCGGAGCGCTGGCGGCATTGACCTTCGGGCGCGGCACGCTGGAGCCGCAAGTCTTTACCGAGGAGGTGCTGGCACAGGTATGGCAGAGCGCTCCCATCGCCGCGCTGGCGCTGGCCGGCCTGCTGTTCTTCGCTTCACCGTGGCTGATCCTTCGCGCCCCGGATTTTCCGCGCACACAAGGCCTCGCGCTTGCCGCCTCACTCGTTGCACTGGGGCTGATGGCGTGCCTCGCGCCCTTCCCCTTCCCGCTAATCGGCTATGGCGCATCGCCAATCCTCGGCTTCGCGCTGGCCCTGAGTGCGGCGGGGAAACCTGTCCATATGTGATTTGCACAGCCCCCCGGCTTTGCCTAAACCGCAAGCCCGAGGGGAGAATTCACGCATGGCCTATCCACAACTGACCGACAAAGCCGGTGCGCTCGCCACCGCCGCTGCCATCGGTAGGGGTACAATGAGCGTTGTCGAGGCGGTCGACGCGGCGATTGTGCGGGTCGAGAAGCTCGACAGCACCATCGATGCGCTCGCGGTCCCCAATTTCGAGGCTGCCTATGCCGAAGCCCGAGCGCTCGACGCGGCAGGCCCGCGCTCCGATCAGCCGCTGTTCGGCGTGCCGATGACCATCAAGGAAAGCTTCGACGTCGCCGGGCTTCCGACCACCTGGGGCCATCCGCAATTCCGCGACAAGCCCGCCCCGCGCGATGCGTTGCTGGTGCGGCGGCTGAAGGCAGCGGGTGCGATCATCATCGGCAAGACCAATGTGCCGGTCGACCTGACCGACTGGCAGAGCTTCAACCCGGTCTATGGCCGCACGCGCAATCCGCACAAACACGATCGCTCCCCCGGCGGCTCCTCGGGCGGGAGCGCGGCCGCGGTGGCAAGCGGTATGGTGCCCTGCGATTACGGCACCGATATCGGCGGATCGGTGCGCGTCCCGGCGCATTTCTGCGGGGTGTGGGGGCACAAGACCACTTGGGGCCTCGTTCCCAAGCATGGGCACGATCACCCCGGCATGTCGCGGCGCGAGGGCTTTATCGCCGCGGCTGACGGGCCGCTGAGCATCGCCGGGCCGCTTGCACGCAATGCCGCCGATCTCGCGGTGCTGGTGGAAGTCGGCGCAGACGTGCCCCTGCGCCGCCGTGCCAAGCCCTTGAAAGACTGTCGCCTGCTGGCGATCACCGACTTGCCCGGCAGCCCGGTCGATGCAAGCGTGCGCGAGCCGACCGAAGCGGCGCTTGATACCCTCGCCCGGGCCGGCGTGCAGATTGACCGGACGAGCGACCTTCTGCCCGATCAGGCGCTGCATTATCGCAGCTATCTCAAGATGATGAACATCACCATGTCGGGCGGTGGCCCCGCGCCCGATGGCAGCCGCGCGACCGCGTCGGACTGGTTCGCGCTGCTGAATGCGCAGGCCACCTGCATGGCCCAGTGGGAAGCGCTGTTCGAGGTCTATGATTTCGTGCTCGCCCCGCCCGCACCGGTGCTCGCCGTGCCTCACAGCGACAAGCCGGTGTTCCGCGGCACGCTCGCCATCAACGGGGCCGAGACGCCGGGGGGCAGCGGGCTCGTATGGTCGGGCATGGCGACCTTCCCCGGCCTGCCCGCAACCGTGCTGCCGATTGGCTCGGGCACCTATCTCGGCGCCGAATTGCCCTGCGGGATGCAGGTCATCGGCCCGCGCTGGAGCGATCTGGATTGCATCGCTGCGGCCGAAAAGATCGGGAACATCTTGCACGGCTGAACGGCCTTCGTCATGGCCAGCGCATGGCAAGACTGACGATGCGAACCCTCGCCAAGTGGCACATCTGGCTCGGCTGGCTGGTCGGAGTGCCGATCACCATATGGCTGGCGACGGGCCTGTTCATGGTCGCCCGCCCGATCACGGAAGTGCGCGGCGATCACTTGCGGCGCGAGACGACCACGCAGCCACTCGCGATCCCCGGCAGCACCCTTGCCGCAGCCGAAGCGAACCTTGCCGAAATGCACGTGACGATGCAGGGCGGCCGTCCGGTTGCGGTTCTCACCGGCCTTGATGGCAGCGTGCGGCGGGTCGACTTTGCCAGCGGCGCTCCCCTCGCCCCGCTCGATGCCGCCGCCGCCCGCGCGCTGGTGGCCGAGCGGATTGTCGGCGGCGATCAGGTGGCACGCGTCACCTTGTTTGAAGCTGACAGCACCCCGTTCGATTTCCGCCGTCCGCTCGCCGTGTGGCAGGTCGCACTGGCAGACGGCACCAATGTCTATGTCGGGCGCGATACCGGCACGATCGAGGCGGTGCGCACGCGCTGGTGGCGCGCGTTCGATCTTGCCTGGGGGCTGCACATCATGGA
>RDXA01000131.1 GCA_004292705.1 Sphingomonadales bacterium
TTGAAGGCGGTCGCGTCATCCTTGAAATACTGGATGAGCGTGCCGGGCTCAGGCCCCTCATAGAGAATCTTGGCCTTGCCTTCGTAAAGCTTGGTGCGGCGGGACATCGGCACTTTCCCCTTTCAGCGAATGGTGCCCGAGGGCGGATTTGAACCACCGACACGCGGATTTTCAATCCGCTGCTCTACCCCTGAGCTACTCGGGCATTCGCTGCGAGCGACGGGATAGAGCCGATTGGCTGCCCCGGCGAGCAAATGAGAGCGGCCCTATGGCGAAGGTGGCGGGGGTTGGCAAGTAGCTTTGTCGCCCATCGCCCCCTTTCTTCGCGCAGTCTCAGTCCTGCTCGCGCCAATCCTCTCGCGCCAGTTCATCGGGGTCGGCGGGTGGGCCGGGAACAGCGTAGGAATCCGAGAACCAACGTGCCAGATCGCGGTCGCGGCAACGGTCGGAACAGAACGGGCTATGCTCGGGCTGGCGCGGCTTGCGGCAGATCGGACAGGGCTTGTGCGAGGTTGTCATGCAGTGACAAGCTGGGCATGCGCGGCTTCGATAGCAAGGGTCGGATCGATTGCTAGCTCCACCAGCCGTCCGGTCCGGCGCGCCAGATCGTCCAGCCACGGCTGTGTGAGCCGCGCCTTCAGCGCGGGGTGAACGGCAAGCTGGAGCACCCGGCCCGCGCCATCGTCCGCTGCCAGCTCGGCACGCCGCAGCGCCATGCGCGTCGCCATGCCGAGACGATGCTGTGCAAATCGGTGCAGAAGCGAGGGGCCGGATAGGCGGGCGACGAGCTGGACGAAGCCGAACCCGTTCATCGCGGTGCGTTCATGCGCGAAGGCACCCAGCGCCGCACCCAGCGCCTCGTCCACCAAACGGCGATCGGCCTTGGCAGGCAGGGTGGGGAAGTCGATCCCGATATTGCCAGCGATATCGAACCACGCCAGCGCGCGCGCGATGGCCGGGATCGCAGCCAGTGCTACGTCACGCGGGGAGCCGATGCTGTCGATATCGATAACAGTCATGGCGGGCGTGACGCTGACAAGAATCTCTCCGCCGGGAAAGTCGAGGCTGGCCGAGGATGCCGCCTGCCACACCTCTTCCCATAATCCTTGCGCGGGTGATGATGAAATCCAGTGTCTGACCCTCGGTCACCTGCGGGGGCAGGTGATCGACCAGCGCCTCGCTGCCGTTGTCGAGCAGCGCGACCCCGCGGCGGGTGCCTTTCAATTTGGCGGTGAGCTTGCCGGAGGTCACCAAGCCGGCGCCAAGCTCGCCCGGCCACATGATTTTTGCGGCAAGCACCCCGTCACCTTCGACCAGCAAAGCCCGCCTTTCGGCGATGCCGTCCTCGATCAGCCACTCAGCCAATGGGAAAGCCGGCCGCCTTGAGCAGCGTGCGGGTATGGAACAGCGGCAGGCCCATCACGCCCGAATGGCTGCCCCTGATCCACGCGATCAGCCCCTCTGCCGCACCCTGGATCGCATAGCCGCCTGCCTTGCCACGCCATTCGCCGCCTTCCAGATAGGCCGCGATTTCGTCTGATGAGAGGCGCTTGAAGCACACCACCGTCTCGTCGAGTCGTTCGCGCAAGGTCCCGTCCGGCGCCCGTAGCACGACGCTGGAGAGCACCTGGTGCCGCCGCCCGCTCATCAGTTCAAGGCAGGCGCGCGCTTCGTCCTCGGTTTCGGTCTTGGGGAGAATGCGGCGCCCGACAGCGACAACCGTGTCGCCTGCCAGCACGAAACCAGAGGCGTCCACGGCAAGCGCCTTTTCGCGCCCCATGCGCTGGGCATAGGCCCGCGGAAGCTCGACTTTGAGGGGGGTCTCGTCAATGTCGGCCGGAACGACGGCGTCAGGCGCAAGGCCCAGCCGTGCAAGCAATTCGCGCCGCCGGGGCGAGGCTGATGCCAAGGTCAGATGGAGCGAGCCCATCAGGGCCGCCGACAATTATTGCGGGCCGGGGCCGCCGCGACCCGGCATGAAGCGATAGGTGATGCGCGCCTTGGTCAGATCATACGGCGTGAGTTCGCACAGCACTTCGTCACCAACCAACACCCTGATGCGGTTCTTGCGCATCTTGCCTGCGGTGTGGCCCAGCACTTCATGGCCGTTTTCAAGCTCCACCCGGAACATCGCATTGGGCAGCAATTCAACCACGCGCCCGCGCATTTCGAGGAGTTCTTCCTTGGCCATGAAATTCCTTTTTTGTTCGTTGCGGCGCACAATACGCCCGTCGATGTGGGGCTGCGCTTTAGCGATGCGGGAACCAAAAGGGAAGGCTCGTGCTTTAGGGTCACCATATGCGGGCTTTTGCAGGTTCTGTTCAGGGGGCATCGCGCATCCTGATGACAGCGGCTTGCGTAACGATCAGGCCCGAAAAGGAACGGTAACAGGCCGTCCTGCCATACGAATTGCATTCAAAGGGACCCCATGAACCTCTCCCCGCTCTCTCGCGCTGCCTTGCGCGCAGGCTCCTGTGCTGTTGCACTTGCGATTGGCCTGCCGCTCGGTGCAGTCGAAACCGGTGTTGCCACCCAGCCCCAACCCGAACCTGCGCCAGCCCCAGAATCGGAGGAGCTTGAAAGCGCCAGTGATACGGGTGCGGGCGGCAACGAAATCATCGTGCGTTCCGGGCGGCTCAAGGGCCAGCTGTTCGTTGATCAGGCCCCACTGCTGGAGCTCGACGAGACCGCGATTGCGGCCGAGGGCGTCACGTCGATCACCGATCTCATCGCCCAAATCAGTGCCCGCACCGGCTCGGCGCGCGGACGCGGGGGTGGCGGCCCGGTGATCCTCGTCAATGGCATCCGCATCGGTTCCTTCCGCGAATTCGCGAACTATCCGCCAGAGGCGCTTGCCCGGGTCGAGGTGTTCCCCGAAGAAGTCGCCCAGCGCTTCGGCTTTCCGCCCGATCGCCGGGTGATCAACCTGATCCTCAAGGACAATTATTCAAATCGTCAGCTCGATTTCGAATATGAAATGCCTTCGCGCGGGGGATATGCCAGCAACCAGCAACAGCTCGGCATCCTCAAGATCGCCAACGGCGGGCGGATCAATGCCAGCATCCAGGTCACCGATACGAATCTGCTGACCGAGGCCGAGCGGGATGTGTCGCAGACGCCGGGGTCGGCCTCGCTGGTCGCCGGCGATCCCGCGCAAGCTGAATTCCGCAGTCTGCTTGCCGATACCTTCGGGCTTGATGCCAACCTTTCGTGGGCCAAGGCCTTTATCGACAGCGGCACTTCGGTGAGCGCTAACCTCAACTATGCGCGAAACGAAGGTCGCAGCATCGACGGGCTCAATACCGTCACGCTGACCTCTCCGACTGGCACCAGCGCGTTGCGCACCTTCGGGGCGGACACCCCGCTTGCCCGGCGCACGTCGAGCGATACGATCTCGACCGCAGGCTCGATCACCAAGCCGGTCAATGCCTTCCGCCTCACCACCACCTTCGACGGCGCCTTCAGCGAGAGCGAGACTGAGATCGACCGGCGGCTTGGGACCGCGCAGCTCCAGGTGTTCCGCGATGCCGCGGCGGCTGGCACGCTGGCAATGACCGGGCCGCTGCCGACCAGTGCCGACAACGGCTTCGACACCGCGCGGAGCCGGATCATCTCCATCGAAACGCAGACGACGTTGGAAGGCCCGCTTGCTGCGCTGCCCGCGGGCGAGGTGCTGGCGACCTTCGACCTTGGTTTCGACTGGAAACGGATCGAAAGCAGCGACACGCGCTCGGCGACGGGTGCCGAACTGACCCGCCGGCGCATCTCGACCGGCACGAACCTGGTGGTGCCGCTGACCAGCACGCGCGAGGAGTTCCTCGATGCGCTTGGCGACTTCACGCTCAACCTGCAGGCAGGGCTCGAGAACCTCAGCGATTTCGGGACGCTGGGGGATTGGAACGCCGGCATCACGTGGAAGCCTATCGACGGCCTTGATCTGTCGGCGACCTATATCTGGCGCGAATCCGCGCCTTCGATTTCGGCGCTGGGCAATCCGCAGGTCGACAATCTCAACGTGCCGGTGTTCGATTTCGTGCGCGGCGAGACGGTGCTGGCGACGGTGCGAACCGGGGGCAACCCGGATCTCCCGGCGGAAACCCAGCGCGACTGGAAGTTCTCGGCCAATTGGGAGCTGCCCTTCTGGGAGAACTCGCGACTGACGGTCGACTACATCATGAACCGCTCGGATAACGTGGTCAGCAGCTTCCCGCAGATCACTGCGGAGACCGAAGCGGCATTCCCCGGCAGGGTGACGCGCGATGCGGACGGCCGCGTGGTGCGGGTCGACCGGCGCTCGGTGAGCTTTGCCGAGACCAAGGCGGACCGCATCCAGTTCACCTTCTCGACCAATGGCAGCATCGGCGCACCGGCCGAAGGTGGCGGCTTCGGCGGACGCGGCGGCGGGCGTTTTGGCGGCGGTGGTGGGGCTCCTGCCGCAGCAACCACGCCTGCACCGCCGACCACTGGTGCTGCACCTGCGCCGCAGTCTGGCGCGGGCGGGCCTCCGGCCCGCGGCTTCGCGCCGACAGCGGAGCAGCGCGAGCAATTCATGGCCTTCCGCACCCGGTTGTGCGCTGACGATGGTCTCGCCTTCCTCGAGAAGCTGGTCGCTGCCATCGACAGCGGAGCGGATATCTCGGCGGAGTTCCCCGGCATTGACCCGGCCCGCCTGGCACCGATGCTGGCGCGGCTGCGCGGGGCGGACGGCAAGGTCGATCCGGCCCGGTTGGCAGGCTTCCGCACCCGCATCTGCGCGGTCGACCCGTCGATGATGGGTGGCGGCGCTCCCGGGGCGGCTCCGGGCGGAACTCGCGCTGGCGCGCCAGGTGTACCGGGCGGGGCTGGGCAGGGCATGCCCCCGCAAATCGCCGCGTTCCGTGAGCGCGCCTGCGGCTCCGATGGCACTGCCGCGATGACCGCGCTGATTGGCAAGATCGAGCGCGGCGAGGATGTCTCGGCGGAGCTCCCCGGCATCGATCCGGCCTTCATCAAGATGGCACTCGACCGTTCGCGCCTGCCTGACGGCACGCTGCCGCCCGAGGCGATCGCACAGTTCCAGCAGCGCTTCTGTGCTGCCGCGCCGCAAGCAGGCGCTGGTGCGGGCGGTCCCCCTGCGACGGCTGGCGGCGCGCCAGCTGGTGGTCCTGCGTTCAATCCGCTCGCGGGTGGGCGCAACATGCAAGGCTGGCGTTACTTTTTCAACCTCACCCACACGATCGAGCTTGCCAACGAGATCCTGATCGCTCCCGGCCTCCAGCCGCTCGATCAGCTCGACGGGCAAGCCACTGGCGCCTTCGGCCAGCCGCGCCATTCGAGCCGGCTCGAAGCAGGTCTGTTCGGCAAGGGGATGGGCTTCCGCCTTTCGGGTATCTACACCGGCGAAACCCGGCTCGACGGAGCGGTAGGCACCAGCGATCTGTTCTTCGATGACATCGTCACCTTCAACCTGCGTGTCTTCGCCAACTTGGGTGAGATCGCCGGCAAGAACGAGGGTCTGCTCAAGGACTTCCGCGTCAGCCTTGTCGCGGACAACCTGTTCGATGCGCAGCGGCAGGTGCGCGATGCCAACGGGATCACGCCGATCAATTACAATCCCTTCGTGATCGACCCGCTGGGGCTTTACCTCGGGATCGACCTGCGCAAGCTGTTCTGAGGCACCTGCCTCCGCAGGAGTATCAGGCGACGCTGGTGCGGGGAAACATCCACTGGTGGATCAGCGCAGGCGCGAAGGGCTGCCACGCCCCCTCCGCCTGCGCCAGCCGGTCGGCGATGGCGACCATCACACTCGGGTTGACGCCGAGGCCGCAATGGCTGGCGTGAACCTGAATGTTCTCGGTCGTCTGCTCGGCTGCCGCCTTGTCGGGATGCTGCACCGATCCGCGCCAATGCACGATCCCGTCGGTCTTGGTGAAGATTGACGTGGTCGGCACCGGCGGCGCTTCGTCCAGCCCGCGGAACCGCCCGTTCTGCATCGGCTCGGGCTCCTTGCCGTTGAGCATTTCGAACAGGCGGGCGGCATGGGTGTGTCCGCGATCATCGGAAATCGGGCTGCCAAGGCTGATCACCAGTCGCACCTTGTCAGGGTGAAGCTTGGCAAGCTCGCGCGCCAGCACGCCGCCAAGGCTCCAGCCGACCAGTGACACGGTGCGACCGCTGGCCTTGAACAACCGCTCGATCTGGTTTTCCAACCGTCGGATCAGGGCGTTGTCGATCTTGACGTTGCGCCCCGAATCCCACCCGTGGGCGTCATAGCCGAGGCGGGCGAGGATATTGCGCATCGGCACGGTTGAGCTGTTCGAGGCCATGAACCCCGGCAGAACCATGACCGCATGGCCATCGCCCTTGGGCAGTGAGGCCATCAGCGGGCGCGAAGCAAAGAGCAGCCCCAGCTCCAACATCGCGCGCCCCTCGACCAGCGTCCAGAAGCGGTGCGGCGGCTCGGCCTTGCGCGCGGATCCCGCCGTATCGATTGCGATGCTGGCCATTATGCTTTCTCCTGGGATGCACGGCGCGGCTTGGCGGCGGGCTTGGTGGATTTGGTCTTCGATGTGGGCTTGGTCACCGGTTTGCCTGCCGCAGCCTTGGGCGTTGCGGGCGCGGCCTCCAGCGCCCGCGCGGCGGCGAGCAAATCGTCAAAGCTGTCCTGCAGGCACTGCGAATAGAAATCGGGATCGGGCATGATGTCCCGGCAGGCGGTGAAGCTGATATAGGCCTCGCCGACATAGGACTGCACCACATGCGCCAGCCCCAGCCCGTCGGTGAGGCAGATCAGCGACAGCGACATGCTCTCCAGCCGCGCCCCGCTCGAATAGATGTGCACCGGCGGCCCGGGCACGTTGGTGACGACCGTGTTGAACGGCATCGCCAGCCGGTGCGCCAGGCTCACCCGGCTGAACAGTTGCGCACCCAGCGCCGTGTAGAACAGCGGGTTGACCTTGCTCACCTCGGTCATCCGCCGCGCGCCGAGCGCGTTCGTCATCGCCTTGGAGTTGTTCGTCTGGCTGTAGACATAGGCGAGCCGCTCGGCCGGATCGGCGATATGGGTGCCGAGCGGGGCGATCATCGCGGCGACCTGATTGCCCATGTCGCCCTTCTCGTCCGATGCCCGAACGGAAATCGGTGCCATGGCGGTCATGGTGGTTTTGGGCAGATCGCCCTTGGCGCTGAGGTATTTGTGCAAGGCCCCGCCGATCACCGCGATCGCCACGTCATTGACCTTGGCCTCGGGCAGCAGGCCGCGGATCGCCTTGAAATCTTTCAGATCGAAGGTCCGCCCCTCGACCACGCGGTGAGGCGAGATGGTGCGGTTGAAGCGCGTGCGCGGCGGCACCAGATCGGTGCTGAGCTTGAAATCCTTGCTAATCAGCCCGCGGATCACGCCCGCCACCCCCGGCACCGCCTTGGCCGCGACCTGCGCCTGCTTGAGCGGGTTGAGCAGCGCGTTGAAATAGGACTTGCCGAGCAGCTCTACGGGTCCGGGGATCTTCTCTGGCTTCCACGTGTCGGGCTTGGCCGGCGGCGGCGCATCGGGAGCGAGGGTGTGGAGCGCCTCCATCAGGTCGATCC
>RDXA01000132.1 GCA_004292705.1 Sphingomonadales bacterium
GCACCCTCTCTATGACGAGCGGATGCGCGAGCTGATGGATGAGGCGCGGTGAGCGAGCCGGACCTCCCCGCCCTCACAGGCGAACAAAAGCGCTGGGCCTTCGGTGCGGCCACGCTGTTCCTGCTCGCCATAGGCTTCCTCGGCTTTGCGCTCAGCCAGAAGGTCATGATGGTCTTCGCGGTCGGCTGGATCGCATTGATGATCTTCGGCTTCGTCGGCGCGATCCGTGTTGCCAAGGGCGACTTCGCGCACCCGCTGTTCAAGGCGCAGGTGATGCTCCACATTGTCGCCGTGGGGCTACTGGCGGCAGTGGTGATAAGGGCATTCAAGTGATTATCGGCATGGGCTCCGACCTCTGCAATATCGAGCGGATCGGCAATTCGCTGGCTCGTTATGGGGAGCGGTTCGAACACCGCGTCTTCACCGCCACCGAGATCGCGAAGGCCCGCCGTCGGCCCTACACTATTGCCGGAACCTACGCGAAGCGCTTTGCCGCCAAGGAGGCATTCTCCAAAGCCGTTGGGACAGGTTTCAAGCGCGGCGTGTTCATGAAGGACATCGGCGTCGTCAACGCACCCTCGGGCGCACCGACCCTTGCGCTCACCGGCGGGGCGGCTTTGCGGCTTGAAGAAATGATCCCGGCAGGCCATGAGGCGCGCATTCACCTGACCCTCACCGACGATCACCCCTGGGCGCAGGCCTTCGTGATCATCGAAGCCATCCCTCTCTGAAGCGGTTATCCTTCTCCATGGCAAGCACCCCCACCCCGCAAGCGACCGACGCGTCCGAAAAGGTCAACTGGCTCGCCGAGATCCGCGGTCTGGCGCTGATGCTGCTGGCGGTGCTGGCGTTCCACAGCCTGATCGCCAAGCCGTTCTACATCCCCTCAACCTCGATGATGCCGACTCTTTGGGTGGGTGACCGGCTGGTGGTGAGCAAATATCCCTATGGCTGGTCATGGGCCTCGGCGAGCTTCCATCTCTTGCCCCGCAGCGACTGGCGGGTGTGGCCGAGCACGCCCGAATATGGCGACATCGTCATCCCCGTCCACCCGATGCGGGACGAGGACTATATCAAGCGGGTCGTCGCGCTGGGGGGTGACACGATCGAGGTGCGCGGCGGACAGATCATCCTCAACGGCCGCCCCATCAAACGCGAAGTGGTGCCGGCCGTGCGCATCCCGTTCGAGCCCGAACTGTTGTGCAAGGACAGCCCTTGCCTCAGTGCCTTCGAGCAGTTTCGTGAGACTGACCTCGACGGGCGCGACTTCTTCGCCCCGCCAACGTGGCGCGAAACCCTGCCCAATGGTGCGACCTATCTCACGATCGACTACACCGATCAGGAACTGGACAATTACGGCCCTTACACCGTGCCCGAAGGCCAAGTCTTCGTAATGGGTGACAACCGCGATCTGTCTGCCGACAGCCGCGCCCCTGCGATCGCCAACGGGCTCGGCAATGGCGTGCCGCTCGCAAACATCGGCGGGCGCGCAGAGTTCATCACTTTCAGCCTCAACGGGTCGACCACCTGGAACCCGGCGACGTGGATTTCGAGCCTGCGCGGGGATCGTGCCTGGACGACCCTGCGCCCGCCGCTCGCCGAGGGCGCGGTTTCCGAACCCGCCGCTGAATAGGGGAGGCGCGGCGATGGTCAGGAAATTCCTCTATTTCGTCGCGACCTGCATCGTCCTGGTGATCGGCGGGCGCATCGCTTACGAGCTGTTTCAGGAAGACCTCGCCCAAATCGCGCTGGTGCCTTCCGCCGAATTCGCACCGGTCACACCGCTTGAAGCCAATGCCTATGATGACCCGGCGCTATGGTTCTCGCGCCCCGGGATCGGCACCAGCGATCCCGCACGCTGGCAGCCGGCCTATGCCAATGACCGCGGGTTGCTTCCCACCCCGGCCGGGCCCAAGCAGGCTTTCGCGGTGTTCTTCGTCCATCCCACCAGCTACCTTAACCGCGCCAGCTGGAACGCTCCGCTCGAAAACGGCGGCGACCCCGAGGCCGAGAGGATCGCGCGGATTTATCTTCGCGGGATGGCGAGCCCCTTCAACGCCGCGTCCGAAATCTGGGCGCCGCGTTACCGTCAGGCGACCATGGGCGCCTTCCTAACCACTGCGCCCGAAGGGGCCAAGGCGGTCGAGGCGGCCTATTCCGATGTGCGCGAGGCGTTCCGCTATTTCCTTTCCTCAGTCGATGGCGATACGCCGATCGTGCTTGCAGGGCACTCGCAAGGCGCGCTGCACCTCAAGCGCCTCATCGCCGAGGAACTCAAGGACACGCCCGCCGCCACACGGCTCGTGGCGGCCTATCTGATCGGCTGGCCGGTTTCGACCCTGCACGACTTGCCGGTGATCGGCTTTCCCGCCTGTGCTGCGCCCGACCAGACGGCGTGCATCATCAGCTGGTCGAGCTTTGCCGAGCCCGCCGATCCGGCACTGGTGCTGAAGGCCTATGCCGCAACCCCGGCGCTCGACGGCAAGCTGCCGGGCAGCGATCCGATGCTGTGCAGCAACCCGCTCACCGGCCAGTTCGGCGGCAACGCACCCGCCAGCGCCAATCTCGGCACTCTGGTGCCCGAAGACAGCATGGAAAAGGGCGAACTCGTCCCCGGTCTTGTCCCTGCGCGCTGCGACAAGCGCGGCTTATTGCTGATTGGCCCGCCGCCCGAGATGGGTTCCTATGTGTTGCCGGGCAATAATTACCACGTCTACGACCTGCCGCTGTTCTGGGCGAACACCAAGGCCGACGTAATCAGGCGGGCGGACGCATGGCGGACGCCGAACTGATTTACGAGGACGCGCGCAGCTTCGGTGCGGCGCTGGGCGACGGCGGCGTTCTGCTGGGGCTCGATCTCGGCACCAAGACCATCGGGACGGCGACTTGCGATGCAGGCTGGCGGTTCGCAACCAACGGGACGACGATCCAGCGCAGCAAATGGGGACGCGACCGCGAGACGCTGGCGGCGCTGGTCAAGGAGCGGGGAGTCAAAGGCATCGTGCTTGGCCTCCCTCGCAACATGGACGGCAGCGAAGGTCCTCGTGCGCAGGCCTCCCGCGCCTATGCCCGCAACTGCGCCGAGGCTTTCGCCCTGCCGATCCTGCTGTGGGACGAGCGCTGGTCAACCCAGGCCGCCGAAGCCGCGATGATCGGTCAGGACATGAGCCGCGCCAAGCGCGCCGCCGTGATCGATGCTCACGCCGCAGCGGTGATCCTGCAAGGCGCGATCGACCGGCTGGCCGGGGGCGTGCTCTAACCCCTGCCAATTCAGCCATTGCAAGGCTCCCGCCCGCACCCCTATGCACCCCGCATGAACACGCCTCCTGCCCGGTTCGATGCGCGCGAAGCGTCCAAGTGGTTCTTCCGGCATGGCCACACCGGCTGGCTCGGCCTGCGCTTCACCGATCAGGGTGAGAACTGGGTCGAGCTGGAGTTGCCCTGGCGTGAAGACCTGCTCGGCGAAACCAGCCGCCACGTGCTTGCCTCCGGCCCGATCATCAGCCTGATGGACATGGCGAGCGGGATGGCGATCTGGCAGACGCGGGGCACTTTCGCCCCTGTCGCAACGCTAGACCTGCGCGTCGATTACCAGCGTCCCGCCCGCGAACGGGCAAGCGTCAGGGGCCGGGTCGAATGTTATCGCATCACCAGATCGGCCGCCTTCGTCCGGGGCATTGCTTATGACGATACACCGGAGGACCCGGTCGCTCATGTGGCAGGCGTTTTCATGACCATCGGTGCAGATCCGCGTGAGGCAAACCCGGCCCTGAAGGGTGACAGCCATGCGTGAACCCGAGGAATTGCCTGCTTATGCCCGCTCGCTCGGAATTACGCTCACCGGCAACGACGAGGGTGGACTGCCCGTGCTGACCGTGCCCTTCGGCACGATGGTCGAAGGCCGCCCGCAGCATTTCCACGGCGGGGCGACCGCAGGGCTGCTCGAGAACGCAGGCTATGCCGCATTGCGCACCGCGCTGATCGCAGCGGGCCGCGATCCGCAGCTGAAACCGATCAATATCACTGTGCAATACCTTGCGGCCGGCAAATCGCAGGCCAGCTTTGCCGTGGGACGCATCACCCGACTTGGGCGGCGCAATGCCAATATCACGGTTGAAGCCTGGCAGGATGACCGCACGCGTCCGATTGCTACGGCGGTGATGAATATCCTGATGGTCTAGGGCGGCGGGCTCGGCGCAGGCGTCGGCACTGGCTGTACCACCACGCCTTGCCCATCGACCCGCACCTCGACCGGCACACCCTCCTGCGACAACGTCACGCCATTGTCGTCGACCTTGAGGCTCGCCCCGTCCTGACCGAGCGGGATTTCCCCGCCTTCGATGATGTCGAGCGGCTGCACAGGGCCCTCGGGATCCGGCGTGTCCTGGGCCTTGGGCGCGGGTGCCGCCTCGATCTTCAGGGCACCGCGCAGGAAATCGCGCCAGATCCGCGCCGGCAGGCTGCCGCCGGTGACCCCGTTGAGGGGTGTGTTGTCATCGTTGCCGATCCACACCCCGACCACCAGGTCTCCCGCATAGCCGACGAACAGCGCGTCGCGGTAATCCTGCGTGGTGCCGGTCTTGCCGTAGTTTGCAATCGGCAACGCCGCATTGCGCCCGGTCCCGCGATTGATCGCTGCGCGCAGCATCCCTTCAAGATCCTCGTGCGTGCCGGAGGACATCGAGTCCTTGCGTGTCGTCAGCCACTCCCACCATCCCGGCTCACCGCGCGCGAAGGCATGAGGTTCGACCGGATAGTCATTTGCCGCTATCCCCGCATAGGCTGCGGTCAGCTCCATGAGCGTCATCGCCGAGGTGCCAAGTGCAAGACTCGGGTCGCCTTCAGTCATCGGCGCGGTGATGCCGAGTTTCCGTGCGGTGCGGATCACCTTGTCGCTGCCCACTGCCTGAAACAGGCGCACCGCTGCAACATTGCTGGATTGGGCGAAGGCATCTTCCAGCGTGATCTGATCGGAATAGCGCTCACGCGCGTTTTTGGGGCGGTAGCTGCCTTGCGTTATCGGGGTATTGGGGATGGTATCCCCGGGCTCCCACCCTTCTTCGAGAGCAGCGAGGTAGACGAAGGTCTTGAAGGTCGAACCCGGCTGGCGACGGGCCTGGGTTGCGCGGTTGAAGGGCGACTTGCCATAGTCGCGCCCGCCGACCATCGCCACGACCTCGCCATTGCGCCGCATCGCCACCAGCGCGACCTGCGCCCCGCCCAGCGGCGCGCGCGCGACGATGCGGCTGGCGAGCGCCTGAAGGCGGGAGTCAAGCGTCGTGGTGAGCACGGCTTGGGAATAGCTCGCCTCCATCCCCTCACGCGCCAGCGGCAGGGCCCAGTCGGCGAAATAGGTGCCAGTCGGCAGGTTATCGTCGCGGGTGCGCACATCGATGCGCGGATCGGGCAGTGCCTTGGCCTCGGCAGCGGTGAGATAGCCTTCATCGACCATCGACTGGATCACCAGCGCCATGCGCGCCTTGGCCTTGTCGTAATGCTTGGTCGGCGCATAGCGCGAAGGGGCCTGAAGCAACCCCGCCAGCATCGCTGCCTGTTCGGGGCGCAGCTTCTCGGGCTGGCGGTAGAAATAATGCAAGCTTGCAGCGCGCAACCCGTACTGGTTGTCGCCGAAATAGGCATTCGACAAGTATCGTTCGAGGATCTCGTCCTTGGTCAGCCAGCTTTCCAGCCACAGCGCGATCAACGCCTCGCGCGCCTTGCGGCTGAGCGATTGTTCGGGGGTGAGGAAGGTGAACTTGGCGAGCTGCTGGGTGATGGTCGAGCCGCCGCCATAGCCGGTGATCAGCGCCCGGGCGATACCGCGCGGATCGATCCCCCAATGGGAATAGAACCGCCGGTCCTCGATCGCCATGAAGGCCTGGGGCACGTGCGGTGGCAGATCGGCGATCTTGACAGGGGCTTCGACAATCGCCCCCTGCCGCGCGATCGGCGTGCCGTCGCTGGCGAGCAGCGTGACCTGCGGTGGGGCGATGGGTTCGAGGCTCTTGGAGAGCGGCGCGGTGATAGTCAGCCAGCCAATCAACGCCACAAACAGCGCGAGGCCCGCCATGATACCGCGTCCCGTCCACCAAAGTTTAGAGCGGTCGCGCCAGTAATCGCGCTGCCACCAGCGCAGGCGCTTCTTCTCTTCGATGACGAGCGCCTCGTCGATGCCTGCGAGCTTCGCGTCCCACGCCGCAAAGTCGGGCGTGCCCGAGACGCGCGGACGCGGATCGTCATCGTCGTCATCGTCAACCGGACGGGTCGATTCGTAGAGCGGAAAGAAGCCACCGGGCGTGCCCGTGCGATCCGGAGCACCGGCGCGCGAGCCTTTCCAGAATCGTTCGAACAGCACCATGCGAAGACTGTGTTACCAGTCTAGGACACTTTGGAGCAAGCGTGAGGAACGAGAGGCGGAAAGCGAAACCGACCGAACCGAAGATCGCCGCATTCTGCGCCCAGGTGATTACGGTGCGCGGGCTCATCACGGTCGAGATATCGCCGTTGATGAAGCCTTGCCGGGTGAGTTCGGCAACCTTGACCATGTCGGCGATCAGCTTGTCATCGGCCTCAGGCGTCTTGGACTTGACGATCTGCTGTTCGACCTCGGGCTTTAGGTAGTTCAGCGCCACGACGATGTTCCAGCGGTCCATCTGCGCCTGATTGATCGCCTGCGTGCCGTGATAGAGGCCACTGGTATCGCCAAGCCCCACGGTGTTGGTGGTGGCGAAAAGGCGGAACCACGGATTGGGCGTGATCACGCGGTTCTGGTCGAGCAGGGTCAGGCGGCCATCGAATTCGAGAATGCGCTGGATCACGAACATCACGTCAGGCCGCCCCGCGTCATATTCGTCAAAGGTCAGCGCCACCGGGTGCTGGAGCGCCCAAGGAAGAATGCCTTCCTTGAACTCGGTGACCTGCAGCCCGTCCTTCAGCACGATCGCATCGCGGCCGACCAGATCGATACGGCTGATATGCGCGTCCAAGTTGACGCGAATGCTTGGCCAGTTGAGGCGGGCGGCGACCTGTTCGATGTGGGTCGACTTGCCGGTGCCGTGATAGCCTTGCACCATCACCCGGCGATTATGCGCAAAGCCTGCAAGGATCGCCAGCGTGGTGTCCGGATCGAACACATAGGCGCCGTCGGTTTCGGGCACGTGCTCGTCCTTCGCCGAGAAGGCGGGCACCTGCCAATCGACATCGATGCCGAAGACCTCGCGGACGTCGACGATGGTGTCGGGCTGGGTGGGCATGGCGCTGGCGCCGGTGACATTGGAATTGGAAAATGAGGTCATCGCGGGGCGACGGTTAGAACGCATGGCGCGCGCCTGCAAGCAGTCGTTTGCGTGGCCAAGCTGGCAATTTGAGGAGCCCGTTTCCCTTGCGCTGCAAGCGAGCCTATACGCGCTGCGATGCCCGATCCCATCGAATCGCTGCGCTTGAAGCTGGTTGCCCAGGTGCGCGGGGTATTTCACGATTCGAGCCAGGGCCAGACGCCGACCCCGCCATCGGATGAGGCCCTGTTTGAACGCGACAGCCCGATCCGGCAGGTCCACGCCGATATCGTCGGGATGATGACCGGCGGGGTGCGCGCGCTGCTCTTGCAGATGCTCCATCCCCACGCGCTGCAAGGCGTGCTCGATCATTCCAACTTTCGGCAGGACATGCACGGACGCCTGCGGCGGACGGCGCGGTTCATTGCGGTGACGACCTTCGGCCACCGCGACGAGGCATTGAAGGCGATCGATCGCGTCAACCGCATCCATGCGAAAGTCGGTGGAACGCTGCCTGATGGCAGCCGCTACGAAGCGACCAATCCCCGCACGCTCGCATGGGTTCATGTGACCGAGGCACAGAGCTTTCTGGCTGGATATATCCGGCATGTCCGCCCTGGAATGCCGATGCCCGAGCAGGATCAGTATTACCGCCAGTTTGCCGTTATTGCGCGCGCACTGGGTGCCGATCCGGTCCCCGAAACCCGCGCCGAAGCAGAAATGATCTTCCGCACACTGCGCCACGATCTCAGCGCCTCTCCGCAAGCGCGTGAGGTCGCGCAACTGGTCTTGAACCAGCGCCCGCCGGGCACGCCGCAAGCGGTGCAGACGATGATCACCGCCGATGCGGTGGCGATGTTGCCTGATTGGTCACGCACCATGCTGAACCTCCAGCGTCCAGTATTGACCGCGTTCCCAGCCCGCGCGGCCACGTGGGGCATGGGACGCACCTTGCGTTGGGCCTTCCGGCAGAGCCCTGCCCGCCCCTAAGCCTATCCGGGAGAGAGAGAATTGGCCGAATTCACCTTCTACACCGTCGCCATGAGCCGCGGGCAAATTTCGCGCTGGGCGCTGCACGAGGCAGGCGCGGATTACGAACAGGTTGTGTTCGACTGGGCGAGCCGACCGGAAAGCTTCAAGGGCATCAACCCGATGAACAAGGTGCCCGCGCTGGTGCACCACCATCAGGGCCACGATCACGTCATCACCGAATGCGCGGCGATCAACCACTATCTCGCCGAAACCCACCCGGGCGCGGGCCTGCTGCCCGATGCTCACGAGAAAGCCGCCTATTTCCGTTGGCTGTTTTTTGCTGCCGGGCCGCTCGAACAGGCCGTGGTGGGCAAGGCGATGGGCTGGGAGGTGCCCGAGGGCAAGACCGGGATGGCAGGATTTGGCAGCCTTGATCTGGCGCTCGATGCCATCGAAGGCTGGCTCAAGGTCAACGATTATGTCGCTGGCAGCCGCTTCACCATGGCCGACACTTACGTCGGCAGCCAGTTCGTGTGGGGCCTGCGCTTCGGTTCGATCCCCGAGACGCCTGCGTTCAAGGCCTATGTCGAACGGATCACCCAACGCCCCGCCTACAGGCAAGCCAACGCCATTGACGCAGCGATCATAAAGGCGGCGCAGGGTTAGGCCAGTGCTGCACTTTTCCTGAGCAGTTGATACGCCTCGACCACAGCATTGAGCTGCGCCTCGTGCTTGCGATCACCGCCATTGCGATCTGGATGATAGCGCCGAACCAGCTCGGAATAGCGCCGCCGCAAGCGGGTGCGATCGGTGTCTGATCCGAGACCCATCGTCTCAAGCGCCTGTGCTTCCTCGCGCGAAAAGCGCCCGGTCGCCGCCGTCCGCGCCTCACGCTCGGCACGGCTGCGGATGCCGCGTGCACGGGCAGCGATGGCCTCCAACGGATCGGCATAATCGGCCCAGCGCGGCACCCCGTCCACGCCTGCATCGGGGCGAAAGGTACGGCTTTCGGTGCGCCACCCAGCGATCGGCGACTGCGCGGCGATGATTTCTTCGGCGCTCATGCCTCCGAACCAGTCATAGCCCGCGTTGAATTCCCGCACGTGATCAAGGCAGAACCAGCGCCATTCGCCCGGGCCGTCAAACCCGTGCGGGCGGCGGCCGGGCGCGCGGAATTCGCCCGCCTCACGGCAGCCGGGCGCTTCGCACCCGCGTCCTTCGCTCTCGACGCGGCCATGAAATCGTGGTGAAGACATTGGACTTGAGAATGGCGACGGGCCTCCCAAGTTCCAAGCCGCAATCGCGCTTTCGCGCTTGCAAAGAAGGAAACTCCCATGTCGGTTGCCGAGGAAATGCGTGAACGTCTGACCGAGGCCTTTGCGCCCGCAGCGCTGGCGATCATCAATGATAGCGCCAAGCATTCAGGACACATGGGTGACGATGGTTCGGGCGAATCACATTTCACCATCGAGATCGAGGCGGCCGCCTTCGCCCCGATGAACCGCCTCGCCCGCCAGCGTGCGGTGATCGCGGCGCTCGGCGATATCGTCGGCCAGCGGGTGCATGCGGTGGCAATCAAGGCAGGCGTGCCGGAGGCCTGATGCTCAACCCCGCCCTGCGCCTGCGCCGCGCGGCGCGGCTGATCGTGCTCGATCCGGAGGGCCGCGCGCTGATGTTCCGCTATGATGTGCCGGGGCGCGATCCCTTCTGGGTGATGGCTGGCGGCGAGTGCGATCCCGGAGAAAGCTTCGAGGATGCTGCGCGGCGCGAATTGCTCGAGGAGACGGGGATCATTGCCGATCCGGGCGAGCAAGTCGCGCGGATGACGCCGGAATTCATAACGGTGGAAGGCGAACCGGTACAGGCGGACGAACGCTTCTTTCTGGTGCGCGTGGCTGAGGCCCGGATCGACACCAGCCGCCACACTGTGCTTGAACAACAGCTTATGACCCAGCACCGCTGGTTCACCCTCGCGGAACTGGAAGACTGGCCCGAGGCGGTGTTTCCGGTTGAGCTGGCCGCCATGATCCGGTCTCAAACCGCAACCTGATTGCCCTGTCCGCCGACGCTCGCTAGTCCTCTCGCGACAACGGGAGAGAGAGCAATGGACTACACGGGCAAGGTAGCGTGGATCACCGGGGCATCATCGGGCATCGGCGCGGCGCTGGCGCGCGAGTTGGCGGCGCGCGGCGCGCATGTGGTGCTGTCAGGCCGCGACGAAGCCCGGCTGGCCGAGGTTGCCGCGGATTGCGGCGAGACGCTAATCCTCGCCTTCGATGTGCGCGACGAAGCCGCGCTGGCCGATGCCACGGCCAAAGCCATCGCCTGGAAAGGCCATGTCGATATCGCCTTCGCCAATGCCGGAATCTCCCAGCGCAGCCGCGCGCTCAACACCGATATGCAGGTCTACCGCGATATCATCGCGATCGATCTCCTCGCCCAGATTGCGTTCACCCAAGGGCTGATCGGCCATATGAGCGCGCGCGGTTCGGGCGCGCTCGGATTCATCTCCTCGATCGCGGGCAAGGTTGGCGTGCCGCTGCGCACCGCCTATTGCGCCGCCAAGTTTGGCCTCGCGGGCTATGCCGATGCGCTTCGCGCCGAGTTGTCGCAGAGCGGTGTCACGGTCCACACGATCTATCCCGGATCGGTCGCCACCAACGTCTCGCGCAATGCGCTGACCGGCGCAGGCAGCGCGCGCGGGCGCAGCGACAAGGCGATCGACAACGGCATCCCCGCTGATGACGCCGCGCGCACCATGCTCAATGAAATCGCCGCCGGCACGCGCGAGATCATCGTTGCCCAAGGCATGGAGGCCGGCATGGGCGAACTGCGCCGCACGCCTGACAGCCTGTTCGACTCGGTCGCGGCGATGGTCGCCAATGGCTATATGGACAAGCTGGAGCACGAATAATGCGTTTCGAACAGAAGCGGGTGCATCTGCCCAACGGCATCCATCTCAACGTGGTCGACGAAGGCCCGGTCGACGCCCCGGTGCTGATGTTTCTCCATGGCTTCCCGGAAAGCCACCGCACCTGGCGCCACCAGATCGCGCATTTCTCTGATCGCTATCGTTGCATTGCGCCCGATCAGCGCGGCTACCGCGGCTCTTCCAAGCCGCAAGCTGTAGAAGCCTACACGCCCGACAAGCTGATCGGCGATGTCTTCCTGCTGGCGGACGCGCTGGGCATCGGCCACTTTACCATTGTCGGGCATGACTGGGGCGGCGCGCTGGCCTGGGGGGTGGCGCTGGGCGGGCAGCACCTTCGGGTAAGCGGCGCGATCATTGCCAACGCCCCGCACCCGGCGATTTTCCAGAAACTGCTCTACACTCACCCCGTCCAGCGCGAGGCGAGCCAGTACATCCGCGGTTTTCGTGACACAGCCAATGATGCGCTGGTCAAGGAACACGGGCTGACCGGTCTGTTGCTGAAAGAGGTCAAGTGGGATCGCCCCAACGCGATGGAGCCGGAGGAGCGTGACGCGCTGCTGCTCGACTGGCAGAACCGTGATGCCGCCTTCGGGATGCTCAACTACTACCGCGCCAGTCCGATTGACGTGCCGACGATGGACGCGCCCTACGAGATTCCCGCAGGCTATACCGCGCCGCAATTGCCTAAGCTGACCATCCCGACGCTGGTGATCTGGGCGCTCGACGATCTCGCGCTGCCGCCGGAGAACCTCCAAGGGCTGGAGGACATTATCGACCCGCTCACCATCGTAAAGGTGCCGGATTGCGGCCATTTCGTCCCGTGGGAGGCGCCGGAGGCGGTCAACGCGGCGATGGAGGCGTTTCTGGCGGGCTAGCCTGTCAGCCACTCCACCCATGCGCCATGGGGGTGCGCATGGGACAGCAGATGCTCCTCGCCATGATGGCTGCCGCCGTCCCACAGGCGAACACGCAATTCATGGCGGAAGGTGGCAGGGTCGGTCTCCAGCGCGATCCAGCCGAGCGGGGTGTCGGGGGTCGCGGCAGCACCCTCGGCCTCGAAGGTGGCGGTGATCCGCGCCTGTGTGGCGGCGGACATGTATTGCCACATGATCGAATGGAACATCACCCGCGCGGTGCACGGCTGGCGGGGTCGCGCCAGCATTTCGGCGGCGAAGTCCCCAGCGTCGGCAGCGACCAGGTCTGGCGGCTCGATCCCCGCCAACGCAATCGCGGCGTCGATCCGGGCCATCCGTTCCCCGGCATCGGGCCAGACATAGGCCTTGAGCCGCAGCGCCGCGTCGGGATCAGCTAGATTGATCGGGCCGATGTCGCAGCCCTTCACAGCGGTAATGGCGAAACCGGCAGGCGGCGCGGGCGGCGATGCCCCGCGCCATTCGGGCACGATCCGCATTGGCGAACCCTTGGGCCCGACCTCGGTCTCGCCGAGCTGGAAGAAATAGCGATCGATCATCGTGTTGACCCCCGCGCTCGCGCCGAGCTCGAACAGGTCGAACCGCGGCGAGGCGACCCGCTGCGCCA
>RDXA01000133.1 GCA_004292705.1 Sphingomonadales bacterium
CGAGATGCTTTGGGCCAAGTTCCGTGCGCCTGAAGCTTACGAACCGAAAGACACTCTGGTCAGCCTGTCCTTCGGTCTGGGCTCGACGATCGCGGGGGCGCTGCTGGGCGGCTTTTCCCTGTGGCTGATGTTCCGTGCCTATGACTGGCGTATCATCGACTTCGGGCCGGAATGGTGGGCGGTGTGGTGGGCGTGGCCGCTTTGCTTCGTGCTTGACGACCTCGCCTACTATTGGTCGCACCGGGCCGGACACCGCATCCGCTGGATGTGGGCGGCACATGTGAACCACCACTCCTCGCAGCACTACAACCTCTCGACCGCGCTGCGCCAAACCTGGACCGGCAACCTCACCATCGGCATTCTGTTCAGCCTGCCGCTGGCGTGGGTCGGCTTTCATCCGGTGATGATCGCAATCTGCGGCGGGTTCAATCTGATCTATCAATTCTGGATCCATACCGAGGCGATCAAGCGGATGCCGCGCTGGTTCGAAGCGGTGTTGAACACGCCGAGCCACCACCGCGTCCACCACGCCACCAATCCGCGCTATCTCGACAAGAACTACGCGGGCGTGTTCATTATCTGGGATCGGATGTTCGGCACTTTCGAACCCGAGGTTGACGACGAGCCGATCCGTTATGGCATCGTCAAGCAGCTCGGCAGTTTCAATCTGCTGTGGTCGGTGTTCCATGAGTGGGTCGGGATGATCACGGATATCTGGCGCGCGCCCTGGCGACACAAGCTCAGCTACCTGATGCGCGAACCCGGGTGGAGCCACGACGGCAGCCGTGAGACGTCCGACATGATCCGCGCCCGGTGGGAAGCGAGAATGTCGCAAGCCCCTGTGGCGAGCAAAGTTGCATCAGTCGCAACTTCAGTGGCGGATCGAAACCCGATTGCAGGCGCGCACGAAGCTGCCTAATCTCCCCGCCAAAGGGAGAGATCATGGAAAGTTTCGACTACATCGTCATCGGCGGTGGCAGCGCAGGTAGCGCCGTTGCAGGCCGTCTGGCCGTGGATGGCACGCGCCGCGTGTGTTTGCTCGAAGCAGGCGGACGCAACGACAACGTCTTCATCAAGACGCCGGGCTTCATGCCCTTCATCCCCGAGAAATCGAACTACCGATACGAGACTGTGCCGCAAAAGGGGCTGAACGGGCGCACCGGCTATCAGCCGCGCGGGAAGGGCCTTGGCGGCTCCTCGGCGATCAACGCTATGGTCTATATCCGCGGCAACCGCTGGGATTATGACAACTGGGCGGCGATGGGCTGCACCGGCTGGGCCTATGACGACGTGCTGCCATACTTCAAGCGCGCCGAGGCCAACGAGCGCGGCGGTGACGATTTCCACGGTGCAGGCGGGCCGCTGTTCGTCTCCGATCAGCACTCCGCCAACCCGGCTTCCAATGCCTTCGTGGAAGCGGCAGCCGCGCTCCAGCTGCGCAACAACCCCGACTTCAACGGCGCGCAGCAGGACGGCTTCGGGCTCTATCAGGTGACCCAGCGCAAGGGCGAGCGCTGGACCTCGGCGCGCGCCTACGTGGAGCCGATCCGTGGGTCTGGCAATTTCGCGATCCGCACCGACACGCTGGTCGAAAAGCTGGTGATCGAAGGCGGGCGTGTCACCGGCGTGCAGATCCGGCGGGGAGGTCAGTCCGAAATCCTGATGGCGCGGCGCGGCGTGGTGCTGAGCGCGGGCGCGTTCAACTCACCTCAGATCCTGATGCTTTCCGGTATCGGCCCGTCCGATCACCTGAAGGACCACGGAATCGACGTGGTGCTCGATCGCCCGGCAGTGGGCAGCAACCTGCAGGACCATATTGACTATGTCTCGGGCTGGGAGACGACAAGCGACGTGCCGATCGGCAGCACCTTGAAGGGCACGCTGCGCATGGCCGCCGCGATCGTCGAGCACCGGCGCAAGCGCACCGGGGTAATGACCACCTGCTATGCCGAGGCAGGCGGGTTCTGGAGCGTTATGCCCGATAGCCCAGCGCCAGACGTGCAGTGGCACTTCGTTCCCGCGGTGCTGGAGGATCACGGACGCGAGAAGGTGAAGGCGCATGGCTTCTCGCTTCACGCCTGCGTGCTGCGGCCCGAGAGCCGCGGCACCGTGCGGCTGGGGACTAGCGATGCAGCGGCCGCACCAGTGATCGATCCCAACTTCCTTGATGACGAGCGCGACATGGCGGTTCTGCGCGCCGGTGTGCGCCTGTCGCACCGTATTGCCGAAGCACCGCCCTTGCAGGCGTTCGGCCCCACGGATCGCCATCCTGTCGACCTCAATGATGACGCCGCACTCGACGAAATGATCCGCAATCGCGCGGACACAGTCTATCACCCCGTCGGCACCTGCCGCATGGGCGCGGACGCGGATGCGGTGGTCGACCCGACTCTGCGGCTTAATGGCCTCGAGGGCCTGTGGGTGGCGGATGCCAGCATCATGCCCAAGATCGTCAGCGGCAACACCAACGCGCCCAGCATCATGATCGGCGAAAGATGTGCCGACTTCGTGATGGCAGCGGAACGCGCATAGTTCCCAACCAGTCCGGGAAGTGCTGACCCGGCCCGCCAAGGGACGGGCCGCAAGGGCGGAGTCGTAGCCGAAGGCGCAGACGTGCGAAGCACACCTTCAGGCGCCCCGAAGCGCAGCGAAGGGAATAGCGCCGAGGACGACCCCGCGGAGGCGGGGTCGCAAAACAAAAAAGGGCCGGAGAGCTTGCGCTGCTCCGGCCGTGTTGAGTCTGTTCGTTCGCAGGAGGAACAAGGTGAGGCGGGGGGAGGGGAGAGGGAGAGAGAGGCCTCCCCCCGCCAAGCTTGGTGGGTGCGCTTAGTTGTAGGCGCGCTCCCCGTGTTCGGAGATATCGAGACCGTTGGTTTCGGCTTCGGCATCCGGGCGCAGGCCCAGGGTGTACTTGAGGATCAGGAACAAGGCGGCCGAGACAACGCCGGTCCACACGACCGTGGTACCGACGGCCCAGCACTGGGTGATGACCTGCCCGACCATGTCAAACTCGCCGGCGACAGCGACCGGCGCGGTGTAGTCGATCCAGCCCTGACCGCCGAGCGCGGGGTCGGCGACGATGCCGGTGCCGATCGCGCCGACGATCCCGCCCACGGCATGGATGCCGAAGACATCGAGGCTGTCGTCGTAGCCTAGCTTGTTCTTCACCGTGGTGACGAAGACATAGCAGATGACCGATGCGACCGCGCCGAGGATGATAGCGGTGCCGGGGTGGGCAAAGCCTGCCGCAGGCGTAATCGCTACCAGGCCAGCCACCACACCCGAAGCCGCGCCGAGGAGCGAGGGCTTCTTGTGGGTGATCTGCTCGATGATCGCCCATGCCGCACCGGCTGCCGCAGTGGCAACAAAGGTGTTGATGAAGGCAAGCGCGGCGAAAGCGTTGGATTCAAGCGCCGAGCCAGCGTTGAACCCAAACCAGCCGATCCACAGCAGGCTGGCGCCGATCATGGTCATCACCAGGCTGTGCGGGGGCATGGGCTCCTTCTTGTAGCCGATGCGCGGGCCGATCACGAGGCAGCCGACCAGACCGGCGATGCCCGCATTGATGTGCACCACGGTGCCGCCAGCGAAGTCGAGCGCGCCCCAGCCCCACAGCAGACCCATGTCAGTGGGCGCCGTGTGGAGGAAGTCCGGGCCGGCCCAGTACCACACCATGTGCGCGATCGGGAAATAGGCGAGCGTCAGCCACGCGACCACGAAGATGATCAGCGAAGTGAACTTGATGCGTTCGGCAAAGGCCCCAACGATCAGCGCCGGCGTGATGCAGGCGAAGGTCATCTGGAACATCACGAAGACCAGCTCGGGCAGGTAGACCCCGTTCGAGAAGGTCGCCGCCAGCGAAGTCACGCTGACACCCTTGAGGAAGGCCTTGTCGAGCCCGCCGAACAGCGCCGGGAAGGGCGTGCCGGTCGAAGTGAAGGCCATCGAATAGCCCCAGCCGAACCAAACCAGCGCGGCCACGCAGACGATGGTGAGCACCTGCATCAGCACGCTCAGCATGTTCTTGGCGCGCACCAGGCCGCCGTAAAACAGTGCGAGCGCGGGCACACTCATCATGAGCACAAATGCGGTCGACACCATCATCCAGGCGACATCGCCCTTGTTGACCATCTCGGCCGTCGGCGTGAAAGCAGCGGGCACTGCTTCAGCAGCGGCTTCAGCCGCCGGTGCAGCAAAAGCGGGCGCCGCAAGCATGATCGCTCCGGTCGCCAGCGCTGCGGTAGTGCAGAGAATTCGCTTCATTGAACTGGACCCCTTACAGCGCGGTTTCGCCGGACTCGCCGGTGCGGATGCGGGTTGCGGACGCAAGATCGAGTACGAAGATCTTGCCGTCGCCGATCGCACCCGTGTTGGCGGTCGCTTGGATGGTTTCGACGACCTGAGCAGCGATTTCATCGCTGGCAGCGATCTCCAGCTTCACCTTGGGAAGCATGTTGGTGGAGTATTCGGCACCGCGGTAGATTTCGGTCTGACCCTTCTGGCGTCCGAAGCCCTTGACCTCGGTCACGGTCATCCCGGCAATGCCGATGCCGCTCAAAGCCTCGCGCACGGTGTCGAGCTTGAACGGTTTGATGATGGCGATGATGAACTTCATCTGTGGCCCCTGTTGCACCGGATTTTTTCCGGCCATCGGACTCACAGCAACAAGCGTGCCATATTTGTGTAACGTCGCTGACGCAACGGAATCAGGACATTTCTTCGCACCTGCGGAAAAGTGCGTGCCTAATTTTTGGGCGAATGATTAACGTTTGGGCAAGTTTTGCGGCAGAGCCCTTCAGCGATGACGAGCCTATCCCTCATCGCCCGCGATGTAGCGATCAGTGGCGCGGGTCGGCAGGCCGTCGATGCTGCGGATGCGTTTCGCCATCTTGGCCTCCCAGGCCTCGGGGTCGGACTGACGATGCGCCTTCTTCAGCGTATCGCGCTCGCCCTCCAGCGTCATGAAGGGCACACCCCAGCCGCAGGAGGACTGCACGCTCTCGACGGCGATGTCGAAAATCTGGCGGGTGCCGGGCATGAGGGTGAAATGGGCCGCAAGGCTCTCCCACCCGGCGTCCTGCGGCAGCACCGCCCGCCCACGACCATAGATACGCAGGATCAGCGCGGGCTGCTGGAAATTGCAGAACATTAGCGTGATCCGGCCATCTGCGGCCAGATGCGCGTGGGTCTCGTTGCCCGAGCCGCCGAGATCAAGATAGGCGACCCGCGTGGGCGAGAGCACCCGGAAGGCGTCATAGCCCTTGGGGCTGAGGTTGATCCGGCCTTCCGCCGCTGCCGTTGCCACGAAGAACACCGGCTGGGCGGCGATCATGGCGATGTGCTTTTCGGTGAGCGTCTCGGTGAAATCGGCCATGGGACGCTCCTTATTGCGGGTTTCTTGGGGGGCTCAGAGGAAATCGCGCAAGGTGGCGATGAAGCGGTCGAACTGGTCGTGGTGGAGCCAGTGGCCGGCCTGTTCGAACTCGATCACTTGCGCCGTCTTGAAGTGGGCGATGCGCCCGTCCTTCTCCGGGTTCGACGCCCAGGAATCCGCGCCATATAGCAACAGCGTCGGGCAGGTAATCGCGCCCCACAGCTGTTCGATGAATTCATCGCCGATGTCCTCCACCGGCCAGACATTGAGGTGCGGATCGAACTTCCAGCTATAGGTGCCGTCCTCGTTGCGGTTGACCCCGTGGACGGTGAGGTGCCGCGCCTGCTCCTCAGTGAGGTAGGCGTTCTCCTCGATCATCCGGGCGAAGGCGGCTTCGATGCTCTCGTATTTGCGCGGCGAGCGCCCGGCGGCCTTGCGCTTCTTTTCGATCCATTCTGCGAGGCGTTCGGGGTAAGGCTGGCTGCGCTGCTTGGCGCGCCATTCGGGCGAAGGGCCGAGCCCCTCGATCGCCACCAGCTTGGTCACCATGTCGGGGAAGGCGCCCGCATAGCGCAGCGCGACATTGCCGCCCATGGAATGCGCCACCATCCGCACCGGGCCGACACCCAATTGGTGGATCAGCTGTGCGAGGTCATAGACCATGTCGCCCGCCGAATAGACCCCGTCCGAGACCCAATCGCTATCGCCGTGGCCGCGGTGGTCCATGGCGATGACGTGATACTCGGCACTCAAGGCCTCGGCGGTCCAATCCCACGACCGCGCATGATCGCGCCCGCCATGGACCAGCACCAGCGGTGGTTTCCCGCGCCCGCCCCAGTCGAGGTAGTTGAGCTTGAGGCGCTGTGAGATGAAGCTTTGCGAGGTCGGGCCGGTGTCGTGCATGGGCGATGCCATGCCGCGAACCTGCCCGGTCTGCAAGATTACCGTTCCTTCGTGGCCGAGAAGGTCAGCTGCGGGTTCTTCTCGACCTGATAGCTCACGTCCCACGGGCTCTTGGCCATGAACACCATGTCCCCGTCGCGGTCGCGGGCGAGGTTGGCGCGGTTGAAGCTGGCGAATTCGTCGAGCGCCTTGTCGTCCCCCTTGATCCAGCGCGCCACGCCGACGATGTGGGCCGAGCCGATCTCGGGGTAGAAGACCTGGATCACGCCCTCTTCCGAGAGATCGTCGAGCGCCTTGCGCAGCTGCTTGGTCTTGGTCGGATCGCGCAATTGCACGCGGCGCAGGATTTCCGGGGCGAAGTTGGGGAGACCCGTGAAGCGCACCTGATTGCGCTCCGACAGGGTATCGCCCACGCGCAAGGTGCCGTGGTTGGGGATGCCGATGATGTCGCCCGCCTCGGCCGTGTCGGCGAGTTCCCGGTCCTGCGCGAAGAACAGGATCGGGGAGTGGACCGCGATGGGTTTGCCCAGCCCGCTCGGCGTCAGCTTCATGCCCCGTTTGAAGGTGCCCGACACCTGCCGCATGAAGGCGATGCGGTCGCGGTGGTTGGGGTCCATATTGGCCTGCACCTTGAAGATGAAGCCGGTCACCTCGTCGCGTTCGGGGCTGATCTGCTCCGCGCCCGCGGGCTGCGGACGCGGCGGCGGGGCAAAGCGGGCAATGGCGTCGATCAGCTCGGTGACCCCGAAATTCTTCAATGCCGATCCGAAATAGACCGGCGTCAGATCGCCATGGCGGAAGGCCTCGAGATCGAACTCGGGGTAGCCGCCGCGCGCCAGCTCGATCTCGTCGAGG
>RDXA01000134.1 GCA_004292705.1 Sphingomonadales bacterium
GCCGGTATCGAGCGTGCCTTCCCCGACCGGGAACTTGAACCCGGCGAGCAGGTCAAGCTCCATATTGGCGCCGCCGAAGGTGCCCCAGCCGGCCAGGTTCGAGCCCCACGCGCCGACATAGAAGCCGCTTTCGTGGCTGACGGTGATGCCGCCCTGCACGGCCATGCCTTCGTCCGACTGCGAGACGCCGCGGAAGCGGTAGTCCGAGGTGAGGGTGGCAGCGCCGGAAATGGTGATGGCGGGTGTGGCCTCTTCCTGACCCATGGCGGTGTCAAGATCGATCGGTTCGATCACGGGCAGGGCAATGGCGGCTGCTTCGGGATTGACGATTTCGATTTCGGTTTCAGCGGCCGGCTCGACCTTGGCGGCATCTGCCTCACTGGCAAATGCAGGCGTGGCCAAGCACGCGGCGAAAGCAGCAGCCGAAGCGGCTGTGGCGAAACGAATGGACATAAGGAACGCTCCATAGAGAGGTTGGATCGTTCCACCTGCGTGCCGCGCAGGGCCTGTTATCCGAAGTCCCGAAGCCCTGTCTTGGGCTCTCTTGCTCCGAATCTGGCTCCCATCGCGTAGGATGGTTATTGCGCAGAGGTTGCGCACGCACAAAGCTTATGTGAAAACGGCGCTACACATTATCTTGTTGCGTGTCATAGTTGCATCACTCTTGCATGCGTGCAGCGGCAACCTTGCCTCGCTGATTTCAGTCGGCTCTGCGGGGGTCAACCCCCGCTGCGCAGGCTCTCCATGTCGATCACGAAGCGATACTTGATGTCGCTCGCTTCCATCCGGTCATAGGCGGCCGCGATGTCCTGCATCGCGATCACCTCGATATCGGGGAGGATGCCTTTCTCGGCGCAGAAATCGAGCATCTCCTGCGTCTCGGCCAGCCCGCCGATCCCGCTGCCGGTCAGCACCTTGCGCCCCAGCAGCACCCCGGTGTGCAGTTCGGGCATCATCCCGATCAGGCCGACCAGCACCTGCACCCCGTCGATCCGCAGCAGGTGGAGATAGGGCACCACATCGTGGCGCACCGGGATGGTGTTGAGCACCATGTCGAAATAGCCGCGCTTGGCCTTCATCGCTGCGGCATCATCGGTATTGAGGAAGGCGTGGGCGCCCAGCTTTTCGGCATCGGCACGCTTGCTTTCGGAGCGGCTGAGTACGGTCACTTCCGCCCCCATTGCGGCGGCCAGTTTCACCCCCATGTGGCCAAGCCCGCCAAGGCCTGCGACAGCGACCTTGCTGCCCGGCCCGACCTTCCAGGTGCGGAGCGGCGAGTAGGAGGTGATGCCTGCGCACAGCAGCGGGGCGGCCTCGGCCATCGGCATGCCCTCGGGCACCTTGAGCACGAATTCTTCCCGCGCCACGATTCGTTCGGAATAGCCGCCGAAGGTGAGGCTGCCGTCGCGCCGGTCGTGGCCGTTATAGGTGCCGGTCATCCCGCCATCGAGGCAATATTGTTCAAGATCAGCATCGCAGTGCGAACACTCCATGCAGGAATCGACCATGCAGCCGATCGCCACCCGGTCACCCACCTTGTGGCGGGTGACGCTTTCGCCGATTGCGCTGACGATGCCGACGATCTCGTGGCCCGGCACGATCGGATAGGTGGTGAAGCCCCAGTCGTTGCGGGCGCTGTGCAAGTCCGAATGGCAGATGCCGCAATGGGTGATCTCGATCAGCACGTCATCATGGCGCAGGCCCCGCCGGGTGATCTGCATCGGGCCGACGCCGCTGTCGGGCGCGTTGCTTGCAGTTGCCATAGGGCATTCCTTTCGTTCGAGCACTGATCGAACCTGAAGGGTTCGCAAGGGCGACTGCCCACCGGCCGGCAGGCCGCCCCCTCGGAGGCATCGGCGAAGCCGATAGGCCGTGAGCGTAAAACCTACTTCGGTGGCATTCTGATCGCCCCGTCGAGGCGGAACTGGTGGCCGTTGATGTAGCTGTTGCGGGCGATCTCCAGCACCAGCGAAGCAAATTCCTCCGGCTCGCCGAGGCGTTTCGGGAAGGGGACGCTGGCATTGAGCTGCGCCCACATTGGCGGGTTGCGGTCCTTCATCCCCAGCATCAGCGGGGTGGCGAAGATGCCGGGCATGACCGAGTTCACGCGGACGCCCATGTCCATCAGATCGCGCGCCTCACCTGCCCGATCTGCCCGTCCTGCGCCGCGACGCTGGCGGTGAGGATGATGCAGCCGCGCTCGCCGTCCGCGTTCACCGGATCGGCGTTCGCCATGCCCAGCGCCGAGATACTGGCGACGCGGTAGCTGGCGACAAGGATACCCTCGGCTCCGAAGGCGTAGTCCTCGGTGGAGAGGCGCTTGTACTGGCCGCTCTCCTTGTCCCAGCCCAAGGTCTTGCCGCGGCGACTGGCCATTGCGCAGTGGAGCGTCACGCGCTCCTGCCCGTGCGCCGCGCGTGCGGCAGCGAAGCCCGCTTCGACGCTGGCTTCGTCCATGATGTCGACATGGTGAAAGGTGCCGCCGATAGCCTTGGCATGGGCCTCGCCAGCTTCATCGTTGATGTCGAAAATCGCGACTTTCAGCCCGGCTGCGGCGAAGGCGGCAGCGCTCGCCTTCCCGAGCCCGCTCGCCCCGCCGGTGACCACTGCGGCCATGCCCGCTTCGAGTTTCATGCGCTGTCTCTCCCTGATCTGTTTGCGTCATCGCTAGGCGCAACACGCGCCCCGCGCCACCTCTTCAATTGAGGCATTAACGCAACACTCCGGGCTTTCACTGTTTCGTCATCGCAGGGTAGCTGACTTGTCACAGGCCGCGCGTAACCGCCCCTCCAAATTGTCCGACACCCGGGCAACCGCAGGGGAATATCACATGATCCGCACACACCTTCTGCTTGGCAGCGCTGCTGTGGCGCTGACTGCCACCATCGCCGCGCCCGCCTTCGCTGCCGAGGCCGCCGATCCGCAGGCCGTGGCCGCCGCCGTCCAGTCGGGCGGTGCGCTGGCCGAGACCGAGGAAAGCGAGGACGAGCAGATCCAGACCAGCAAGGAAATCGTGGTCCAGGGCTCGATCGGTTTCCGCAACCGCTCCGATGCGGCCGAGCCGGTGTTGGTCTATGACGAGGAATATTTCCAGCGCTTCGAACCGCTGACCGCCGGCGATGCGCTCAAGCGGGTGCCGGGCGTCACCTTCCTGTCGGACGTGATCGAAAGCGATGGCGCGCGGCTGCGCGGGCTTGATCCGGGCTACACCCAGATCCTCATCAACGGCGAGCGAGTGATATCAAGCTGCGTGACGGTTTCGCGCTCGACGGCGGATACCTGCGCGGTGGTGCGCTGTTCTTCGACGATGGCGAAGTGAAGCCTTCGGGCGGCTTCTACTATGGCGGTGCGCTCGCGGGTGGGCGTGTGCTGGTTGGTGCCAACGTGCAGGGCCGTTACAACCCCAAGGAAAAATCGAGCCTCCGGTATGGCGACTCGCCAGAAAACAATCCCAACTTTGCCACGCAGGATTTCGACAACCGCGAAGACCAGACCGATACCCGAGACGGCACCGATTATGCCTTCAACGCGAGCTGGGGGATCGAGACTGACAGCACGGAATTCGAGATCCTCGGCAACTTCGTCCGCACCGAGCGCACCGAGACCGAGCGGTCGTTCGAGTATAACAGCCCGACTGCGATCAACGGGCCGGTCCGCGCCACGCCGCCCGGCAACCTGCTGACCGATAATGCCAACGTCAACGACATCACCACCGAGAGCTGGGCGCTTGTCGGCAAGCTTGATCAGGATTGGGCCTTTGGCGACACTAAGCTGCGGGTCGGCTTTTCGCGCTTCACCGATGTGCAGGACGAGTTCGAATACGAAGTCGATTTTGACCGCACCCGCCCGCGCTTCACCGGTGACCTGACCCTGAGCGATACCACGGATGAAGAATTCTTCGTGAATCTCGAACAGGAATTCGACATCGGCGAAAACCTCGAATTCGCAATCGGCGGCTTCCTTCAGAACAAGGACCGCGACTTCCTGCTCCAGGAAGTGCGCAGCCGCTTCGACCTGACCGCCGCCAACCGCCAGGGCTATGACCAGTTTAGCCGTAACCCCGGCGAATTCGTGCCCAACCCCTTCCCGGCATTGGGCATCAGCGCGTTCAACTCCATCTCGGAAGACCGCCGCGATCTCTATGCCCTGATCGAGGGCGAGTATGACAACGTGACCTTCGAGGCCGGGGTTCGCTGGGAAAACACGGACGTCACCATCACCGATCTGCGCGTCGGCGGGCTGGGTATCGTCGAGAACGATTACGACGCCTTCCTGCCCTCCGCCTCCGTCAAGATCGAAGTGGGTGTTGGCCGCATTACCTTGTCGGGCGCGCGCACCCTGCGGCGTCCGCGCTTCGACTTCATTACGCCGGGCCTGCTTGAAGCCGAATTCGGCGACAACGACTTCCTCGGCAACCCGCTGCTGCTCCCCGAAACCGCCTGGGGCGGCGATCTTGGCTATGAACACAAGATCGGCAAGACCGGTGTGATCGGGATCAACGTGTTCTACCGCGATGTCAGCAACCTGACCGAACTGGCGACCGTGCTGAATGCCAATGGCACCCCGGTGGAAGGCTCGGAAGGGCAGGGCACCTTCATCTACACCCCGCGCAACACCGGCAATGGTGAAGTTTACGGGATCGAATTCGACGCCTCGTTCAGCCTCGCCTTCATCGGGCTGCCCGATACCGGCGTCTTCGGGAACCTCGCGATCCTCGACAGCAACATCACCGACGAGTTCGGCGAGCGTCGCTTCAACGACCAGTCGAAATATGTCTACAACTTCGGCGCGATCCAGAACATCCCGTCATGGGGCGCGGCGTTCGGGGCGACCTATCGCAAGCAGGGCGCGGCTTTCGGGCGTGTCGTGGGCGAGGAAGTGACCACCCGCTACGGCGCGGACCTTGAGATCTTTGTTGAAAAACGCTTCGGCGACAGCTTCACTATCCGCGCTGTGGGCTCCAATCTGCTTGACGGCACCAAGGACGAAGACTTCAACAAGTTCACGACCGTGGCCGATCAGATCGACCGCGATTTCGACGAATACGAAGTCGAAAGCGAGCGCGCCGGGCCGGTGTTCCAGGTGGTTGCCCGTTACGCGTTCTAGGACTGCAAGAGAGGCTGTGAAATCATGATCCGCCCATTCCACGGCTTCGCTTTGCTATCTTTGGGGATCGCTGGTGCCTGCGCCAGCATTCCCCCGATCATGGGCGATCCAGCCGTCAGTGTCACCGCGCGGGCCGAAACCCCGCCGGTCGGCACGGTGCGGGAAGATGCCGCCGATGATCCGGCGTGAAAGGCGCGCAGAAGAGCTTTCTGGCCGCGCCGGGCCTCAACAATGTCGATCTGGTCGCAATCGAAGGCGGGCAGGTGCTGGTGATCGCCAGCGACCGCAGCGACCTGACCACGGTCAACCTGTTCCTGGCCATGCTCGACACCGCCACCGGCAAGCTCGCGCCCGCAGGCAGAATCGCGGCTGGGCCGGGCGAGGGCTATGGCATCTGCATCGCCAAGCCGGCGGGCAGGAACGAAGTGGTTGCCTTCAGCGCGCCCAAGTCGGGCACGATCTACAAGACCACCATCAGCCGGCAGGCGGGCGGGGCCTTCACCGGCACCACCACCACGCTGGCGCAGGTGCCGACCCAGACCGAAGGCTGCATCGCCGACCCGCGCACCGGCACGCTCTATATCGGCGAAGAAGACGCCGGTATCTGGGCGATCGACATGACCACCGGCGCCAAGCGGCTGGTTGCTGCCATCGACAACAAGGTGCTGGTCGCCGATGTCGAAGGCCTCGCCATCGCTCCCGAGGGCACGGACGGCGGATACCTGGTGGCGTCCTCGCAGGGGGACAATGCCTATGCGGTGTTCCGTTTGCCCGATGTGACCCCGCTGGGCCGCTTCCGCATCACCCAAGGGCCATTCGGCAGCGTCGAGGAAACCGACGGGATCGAGCTCGACAATCGCGACTTCGGCCCTGATTTTCCCGCTGGAATCTTTATCGCGCAAGACGGGGTCAACGCGCCTGCTGCGCAGAACTTCAAATATGCGCGGTGGGACGAAATTCTTGCCGCGCTGGAGGCGGGCCAGTAAGCCTAGGGGCATGACCTCCACCTGCTTCGCCGCACCGGACCGCCGCCACTTCCTCGGCACGACCGCCACCGCCTTTGCCGCGCTCGCCGCAAGCGGCTGCGTCAGCCGGGGGGAAGGCGCTGTTGCCACGGCTGCACCGCGCAGCGCTGACGGCTTTACGGGCTACGGCGCATTGCGCACTGATCCGGCGGGCTTGCTCGATCTGCCTGAGGGCTTCTCCTACCGCGTCATCTCGCGTCTCGGCGACACAATGGATGACGGCGGCACCGTGCCTGACCGGGCGGACGGGATGGGCTGCTTCGACCTCGGGAACGGCGAGATCGCGCTGGTGCGCAATCACGAGCTTCAACCGCAGCATGATGCGGGCGGGCCAATCGCCAAGGGTTATGGCAAGCGCAATGGCGTATTCGTCCCCGGCGGAACCACCACCATCGTGCTTGATGCCGCGACGCTGGCCGTGAAGCGCCAGTTTCGCAGCCTTGGGGGCACGATCCGCAACTGTTCGGGCGGGGTGACTCCGTGGGGCACCTGGCTCACCTGCGAGGAAGCCCCCACCGGCCCCGGCCAGCCGCGCGGTGACGGACTGGACAAGAGCCACGGCTGGGTGTTCGAGGTTCCTGCCTCCGCGCGCGGACTGGTCGATGCCGTGCCGCTCACCGCGATGGGCCGCTTCAATCACGAGGCCGCCGCCGTCGATCCGGCCAC
Organism: Sphingomonadales bacterium; assembly: GCA_004292705.1. Taxonomy (GTDB): domain Bacteria; phylum Pseudomonadota; class Alphaproteobacteria; order Sphingomonadales; family Sphingomonadaceae; genus Erythrobacter. The sequence continues at coordinate 6,798 of RDXA01000134.1, forward strand.
CGGCATCGTCTACCAGACCGAAGACCGCGACGATTCGGTGCTCTACCGCTTCCTCCCCAAAGTGCCGGGCAAGCTGGCCGAGGGCGGGCGGTTGCAGGCGATGGTGATCGAGGGCCTTGCCGATACCCGCAACTGGAACAGCCCGGCGATGGCGGTGGGCAAGCCCTACCGCGTTTCGTGGGTGGACCTCGACGAGGTCGAAGCCCCCAAAGACGACCTGCGCCAGCGCGCCGCCGCCAAGGGCGCAGCATTGGTCGCGCGCGGCGAAGGGCTGCACATGGGCAGCCGCGAGGTTTTTGCCTGCTGCACCAGCGGCGGGGCCAAGCAGCTGGGCCAGATTCTCAAACTCACGCCGGGGGTGGCAGGCGCACCCGACATGATCGAGCTGTTCTTCGAAAGCGAAAGCACGGCGCAGTTCAATTACGGCGACAACCTCACAGTCGCCCCCAACGGTCATCTGATCGTGTGCGAAGATCAATACACCGACGTCTCCGACAATCACATCCGCGGGATCACGCCGGACGGGCGTCCCTACAATCTTGCGCGCATCGCAATCCAGACCGAGCTGGCAGGCGGGTGCTTCTCGCCCGATGGCAAGTGGCTGTTCGTGAACGCCTACGGGCCGACCGCGACGCTGGCGATCACCGGGCCGTGGACGGCGTGATCGCCTAGGCGTGGACGGCTTTCTCCTCGCGTTGCTGCTGGTTTTCGTGCTGGCAATGGGCGGGCGCGATCAGTGGCTGGTGGCGCATTGGGCGGACACGCTTGGCCAAAGCGCGCAATTGCTGGTGATGGCGGTGGTTTGCGCCTGCCTGAGTGCGGGGATCATGGCATGGATCGGTGCGGAGTTCGCCGCCCTTTTGCCGCGCCGCGCCGCGCAAATGCTCATCGCCTTTGCGCTGCTGATTGCCGCTGCCGAATTGGCCTTCCCTGTGCGTCCCAAAGCTCCGCGGGAGCCGACCCGCTCGCTGGCCGCAATCGGCGCTGTCTTGCTCGCCCGCCAGATCGGCGACGGCGCGCGCTTTGCGGTCTTCGCGCTCGCGGCCTGGACCACCCTGCCGGTCACCGTCGGGCTCGGCGGAGCGGTCGGGGGTGCGGTGGCAGTGGGGCTCGGCTGGGCAGCCGGGGCGGCAGGGCTCGTCCGATGGCCGCTGCCGCTCCTGCGGCGGATGCTCGCGGCGGGGCTGTTGGTGACGGGCGTTTTCGTCGGATTGAACGCTCGCTACGCTGTCTATTGATCGACCCGGTCGATCAGGACGAATGGGATAATGCGCCGCCGGACGCCTGTTAATCCTCTGTTTGATCACCATATCGGCTCCAGCACAGAATTGCTTTCAGATCATAACAGGAGGCCGCCATGGCTGACACCGCAACCAATTCACGCGCCGCACTGGTCGCCGAACTCAACGGATTGCTCGCCGATCACTTTGCGCTGTTCATCAAGACCAAGAATTTCCACTGGCACGTCAAGGGACCGCGCTTTCACGATCTCCACCTGCTGTTCGACACGCATGCGCTCGAAGTGCAGGGCCAGATCGATCTGATCGCCGAACGGGTGCGCAAGCTTGATGCCGATACGCTGACCTCGCTCGGCACCGTCGCCAGGGCAGCACAGATCAGGGATCAGGACAGCGCCGCGCTCGCGGCCGAGGACATGATCGCCGAATTGCTGAGCGACAACGAAACGCTGATCAAGCGGTTCAAGGCGATGAAGGAGCTCTCCGAACAGGCTGGCGACAATGCTACCGGCGGGTTGCTCGATGGCTGGACCGACATGGCTGAACAGCGCGCGTGGTTCCTGCGCTCGCTGCTGGCCTGACGTCAGGAATCGCGCCCCAGGGCGGGCCGTCCCCATTGCCGGGGGCGGCCCTTTTGCTATGCAGGGGCACATGCGGGATATCACGGTTATCGAGCACGCACAGGCTGCGGCCATTGCCGATTGGCTGGCCGACATGCTGACGCGCGCGGGGGCCTGCGCGATCACCATACCGGGCGGGTCGACCCCGTTTCCGATCCTCGACCATCTGATCGGCCGCCATGCCGGACGCATCAACTGGGCAAGCCTTGGCGTCTGGCCGAACGATGACCGGATCGTGCCCGAAGATCACGATGCGTCCAATACCGGTAAGATCCGCGCCTTGCTCGAACCGCTGGGTGCGCAGATTATCGCCTTGACGGAAGATGCGGTGCCACCGCATTTCGCTCTGACCTGGCTTGGCATGGGGCCGGACGGGCACATCGCCTCGCTGTTCCCCAACACCGATCCGCTCGTCGATGACCAACAGACCATGCGCCGCCTGACGCCCGATCCGCTGCCGCCGCACGCGCCCTTCGACCGGATCACACTGACGATCCCTGCCTTGCTCGATACTGATGCGATTCTGTTCACCCTCGGCGGCGCGGCGGACAAGCGCCGTGTGTTCGAGGAGGCAAGGCGCGGCGAACATGATCTGCCGGTCGCCCGTCTGTTGCGCGCGGCCCGCGCCCGGGACATCCCGGTTACCGTGTTCGCCTGAGCCGATGCCGAGCCTGCTCCCCGCCCCGCTTCACCGCGCGCTTCTGCCGCTGGCGCACCGCGTGCGGCATCACTGGCGGCGCTGGCGCAAGGCCCCGATCGCCGGGGTGAGCGTGATTGTGACCAACCTTGCAGGCGATGTGCTGCTGCTCAAGCATTCCTATGGCCCCGACGTCTGGAGCCTCCCCGGCGGCGGGCTTGCGCGGGGCGAAGACCCGCTTGTGGCTGCGCGGCGCGAGGTGCGCGAGGAACTGGGGGTGGAACTCGCCCGGATCGAACCTGTCGGCACGCTGGAGGAAGTGCTCTCGGGCTCTCCGCACACGGCGCTTATCTTTGCCGCCGTGTGCGACCGCCAACCCCGGCCCGATGGCCGCGAGGTGGTGGTGGCACGGTTTTTCCCCTCGCATTCGTTGCCCGAGCCGCTGGGCCGCACGACCCGCGCCCGGATCGCGGTGTGGAAGGCGCGGGGGACGGTGTAGGGGCTCGTCCCCGCTTGTTTCCCGTTCGCCTGAGCTTGTCGATTAGCTGCTTTGCTTCAATCGGAAGGCCGTTGCCGCAAGCGGGACAGTGCTTCGACAAACTCAGCACGAACGGTCTTTGATTTACAACAGCCGCAATTGCGCATCATCGCGCGCCGGTTTTTCCTCCTCCGCCCCCTCAAGCCCTGACAGCGTCAGCCCCATCAGCCGGATCGGCCCGCGCAGCGGCAATTCCGCCTCCAGCAGCGCGCCGGCGATCTGCGCGAATTCTTGCTTTCCGCTGACCCAATGGGGCAGCGACGTCGCGCGGGTCATGATGCGGAAGTCGGTGAACTTCAGTTTGAGCGTTACCGTCCGTCCCTTGGCGGGCTCCCCGTCATGGCCAGCCACCATGATCCTTTCCCACACGATATCCACAATGTTATCCAGCACCTCGCGCAGGGCCGCACCGCTGCCGATATCCTCCGAAAACGTCCGCTCGCCCCCGACCGACTTGCGGATGCGGTGCGCGCGGACAGGCCGCAGATCGATCCCGCGGGCGGCACGAAACAGGTAGTCGGCCATGCTGTCGAAGTGCTGGCGCAGAAAGGCGATGTCCTTGCCCGCAAGGTCCGCCCCGGTGGCGATGCCGAGCGCCTGCATCTTCGCCTCGGCGCGGGGCCCAACCCCGTGGAACCGCCGGATCGGCAATCCGGCCACAAACTGCGCGCCTTCGCCCGGACGGATCACGCACATCCCGTCGGGCTTGTTCTGATCGCTGGCGAGCTTGGCGAGGAACTTGTTGTAGCTCACCCCCGCGCTTGCGGTGAGCTGCGTCTTGGCGCGGATTTCCTGCCGGATCAGCGTGGCAATGCGGGTCGCGCTGCCGATGCCGAGGCGATCATCGGTGACGTCGAGATAGGCCTCATCGAGGCTGAGCGGTTCGATCACGGGCGTATAGTGCTCGAACACGCGGCGGATCTGGCGGCTGGCCTCCCTGTAGGCATCGAAGCGCGGGCGCACGAAAACCAGGTCGGGGCACAGGCGCTCCGCCGTGACTGAGGGCATGGCGCTGCGCACCCCGAACTTTCGCGCCTCGTAACTGGCCGCCGCCACCACCCCGCGCCCGCCTGCCCCGCCGACCGCGACCGGCTTGCCCTTGAGCGCGGGATTGTCGCGCTGTTCGACGCTGGCGAAGAAGGCATCCATGTCGACATGGATGATCTTCCTGAGGCCCGGGGCCTGCCCATCGTCACCCTCAAGAGCCTCTTCGCCTGCCATATTCCGGAAATAGAACCTTGGCCTGTGCGAAGGAACTGTTGCTGGAACAATTCGCGTGGGCAGTCATTTTGTGCACATGCGAAAAGAACAGTGGTCTTCGGGCGAACCCCTTGGCAATGGCCGCCCGATGGCCACCACGATTGCCTCCTCAAAGCCTGCCCGCAAGAGCCTCGGTGAGACCGAGCTGCTCTGGATGATGGCGATGCTGATGGCCTTGAACGCCTTCGGGATCGACGCGATTCTGCCCGCGCTCGATGCGCTGGCGAGCGACCTTGCGGTTTCGGGCAATGACCGGCAATTCGTGATCGGTGTCTATCTGCTCACCGGCGGTATCGGCTCGCTCGTGCCCGGTGCGCTTGCCGACCGGTTCGGGCGGCGGCCGATCCTCCTTGGCGCAGTGGCGGTCTATATCGTGCTCTCGATCTTCTCCGCACTGGCGCCGACCTATGACGCGCTGATCGCGGTGCGTGCGGCGCAGGGCTTCTTCGCGGCCGGCATTGTTGCGTTGCCACCGGCGATCATCCGTGACCGGGTGGGCGGGGACAAG
>RDXA01000135.1 GCA_004292705.1 Sphingomonadales bacterium
GTTTGGCACCTCGATGTCGGCTCATCACATCCTGGGGCTGGAGCAGGTCCCAAGGGTTTGGCTGTTCGCCAATTAAAGTGGTACGTGAGCTGGGTTCAGAACGTCGCGAGACAGTTTGGTCCCTATCTGCCGTGGGCGTCGATACTTGAAAGGAGTTGCCCCTAGTACGAGAGGACCGGGGTGAACATACCTCTGGTGTACCTGTCATTCTGCCAAGAGTGCCGCAGGGTAGCTATGTATGGACGGGATAACCGCTGAAAGCATCTAAGCGGGAAGCCTCCCTTGAGATTAGGTATCTTTGAACCGTGATAGACCATCACGTTGATAGGCCGGGTGTGGAAGTGCAGTAATGTATGGAGCTAACCGGTCCTAATAGTTCATATCGCGCTTGAGAATTCGCACTGTCAACGACAGGCCTGCTTTCTGGCAGCCCAAGTTGGCGGAGAATTTCCAGCCAGATACGCCCTTTACCACTCACCCAAGTGAGTGTTGCATCGATTTAAAACCCGCATCCACTGGCTCCATTGCTTGGTGGCCATAGCGTCTGTGACCCACCCGATCCCATCTCGAACTCGGCCGTGAAACCAGACTGCGCCGATGGTACTAACGCTCAAGCGTTGGAAGAGTAGGTCGTCGCCAGGCATTGAAGCCAGTGGAAGCAGGGATAACCCATTCACAAGTCATAGGGCTGTCCCGCAAGGGCGGCCCTTTTGGCGTCTTTGCGGCTTTGGTCGCAACGCACGCGTGTTCTGTCACTTCGGTGCATGGAACAGGCCCCGGAACCGCAGGTTTCGCAAGGCCAACTGGCCGCCCGCAGCGCCTCAAATGCGCGAGGAACGCCATACAATCGGTAACGCGGGATGGAGCAGCCCGGTAGCTCGTCAGGCTCATAACCTGAAGGTCGTTGGTTCAAATCCAACTCCCGCAACCACCGAAAGGCCCGCAATCCTCAGGGATAAGCGGGCCTTTTCAGTTTCAGGGATGGGCACATTCCGAACGGTTCTGTTCGGACTCTCAGAATTTCGGTTCAACGGCGGCGTCCATCCCATTGCAATCAGCGCGTCGCGGATAGCCTGATCGCGCAGCTCCACAAGCCTACCAGCCAGCTCCTCGGCGTGGCCAGAGACCTGCCTGCCGTCCGATAGCTCGCCTTCCGCGGCTGGGGAGGAGCCAAGCTTGCCCATTGCCGCCGGACCAATCCCTGTTCAAAAATCATGCGAACGCGCGAAGGGTTTTGTAACCCTCGCACGTCTAGCTTCGGAGGGACGGAGGCCGCATGTATCTTCCACACCAGGATGACGACAAGACCGAGCACGCCGGAGCTTCTGGCGCTACGGTCGCCAATAAGGATACGCCCCGCGCGGCCGCTGGGACAGCTGATCCGATATCAACTGGTGAACCTGCCGGCTCGGAGCCGATGCATGCCGCCAGATCGGGCGCAGCAGTGGGCCTTGCACTGGAGGTAGCCGCTTGCGGCGGCGGAGGCGGGGGTGGCGGCACGGGGACGGGCACAGGCGGTGGCGGCGGCGCTCCCACCGTTGCCGCAGTGCGCCGACCCGAAACCGATGCCGAAGCTGCGCGCTTCCTCCTCCAGGCCTCGCTTTCCGCATCGACAGCCGCCATCGCAGAAGTGCGCAGCGAAGGTTACGAGCCCTGGCTCGATCGCCAGATGCGCACGCCCAACGATCAGAGTGCGCGCGAGTTCTTTGCCGCTCGCGGTTACGACCAGGTTGATGCGAACCGGTTCTACAACAGCGCCGTTATCGGCGATTACATGATCTGGTCGCAGTTGCTCTCGGGCGGCAACAGCGTGCGCAAGCGGGTGGCCTTCGCGCTTTCCGAGTTCTTCGTCGTCTCGCTGTCCGCCATCAACCTTACGTGGCGAGGCCCGGCGATCGGCGAATACTGGGACGTCCTCAATCGCCAGGCCTTCGGCAATTTCCGCGATCTTCTGCAGGACATCACGCTCAACCCGGCGATGGGCGTTTTCCTCAACACCCGCGGCAACCGCCGCGCGGACGGCACGGGCCGGGTACCGGACGAGAACTACGCGCGAGAGGTGATGCAGCTGTTCACCATCGGGCTGTTCGAGCTCAATCCCGATGGCACGTTGAGGCTGAATGCCGGGAACCCGATCGAGACCTATACCAGCGAGGATGTCACGGGGCTGGCACGGGTCTTCACCGGTTATGATTTCGACTCTGTCGGTTTGGCCAGGACCCCCGAGCCCGGCAGCACCCGGCAGATCATTGACCCGGAATATGCACGCCGGCCGATGACAGCCGATCCGGCGCGCTGGCAACCGGCGCGCACGACGGGTTTTCACGCGACCGAGGCCAAGACCTTTCTCGGGCTCACCATCCCGGCTGGCACAGGTGCCGCCGAAAGCCTGCGGCTTGCGCTCGACCAGCTGTTCAACCATCCCAATGTCGGCCCGTTCTTCGCCCGGCAGATGATCCAGCGGCTGGTGACGAGCAATCCCTCGCCCGCTTATGTCAAACGCGTTGCCGATGTCTTTGCCAACAACGGGCAGGGGCGTCGCGGCGATCTGGCGGCTGTGTTCAAGGCGATCCTTACGGACGCCGAAGCGCTCGATCCGGCCAATATTGCCAATCCCAATTTCGGCAAGTTGCGCGAACCCGTGCTAAGGCTGGCGCAGATCGCGCGCACCTTCGGCGGGCGTTCGACCAGCGGCAACTGGCAGATCGGGGACCTTTCCGATCCGGCGTCGTCATTAGGGCAGAGCCCGCTGCGCGCGCCTTCGGTGTTCAATTTCTTCCGTCCGGGCTATTTCCCCGCCAACACCGAAATCGCCAATCGCGGCTTGCTCGCGCCGGAGTTTCAGCTTGTCAACGAGACCTCGGTGGCGGGCTATGTCAACTTCCTCGAGCGTGCGGTGCAGGGCGCGCGCGCGCCGGTCGGCGATCTTGCGCTCGATTATTCGGCCGAGATCGCAATCGCGCAGGACAGCACCCAGCTGCTCGACCGGCTTGATCTGCTGCTCACCGGTCGGCAGCTGACCGCAAGCGTCCGCGATACGATCCGCGCGGCCATGGAGGATGTGCCGGTGACGGCCAGCTCCACCAACGACGCGCGGCTGCAACGGGTGCGGATCGGTGTGGTGCTGATCCTCGCATCGACCGATTACCTGATCCAGAAATAGGCATTCCGCCGCAGAATCGACGCGGGCGACAACACAAGGGGCGCGGGCATGTTCATCGGCAAAGGCAACGAGATCGCGCGGCGGGCGTTTCTGCAACGCTCTGGCCAGCTGGCGATGATGGGGGCGGCGTCCTCCTATGCCATGGGTCTGGCCGGGATCGGCGAGGCCGCAGCCTTCAGCAACGCGGGTGGCTACAAGGCGCTGGTCTGCGTGTTCCTTTATGGCGGCAATGATCACGCCAACACCCTTATCCCCTTCGATGCGGCCAATTATGCCCGCTATGCCAGCATTCGCGGGCAGGCTGGATCAGAAGCAGCCGCCGGAATCGCACTGGCGCGGGCCTCGCTGGCAAACACGGTGCTGCAAACGCCCGCCGACCAGCGGCTGACCAACGACATAACCTTTGCGCTGGCGCCGACGATGCCGCGCCTCAAGACGCTGTTCGATCAGCAGGCGATGGCTCCGCTGCTCAATGTCGGCCCGTTGATCGCGCCGATGACCCGTGCGCAATATGACAATGGCAGCGTGCCGCGGCCGCCCAAGCTGTTCTCGCACAATGACCAACAATCGACCTGGCAAAGCTCCCAGCCCGAAGGCTCGCCGAGCGGGTGGGGCGGGCGGATGGGCGATCTTGCGCTGTCGTCAAACACCAATGCGATGTTCACCGCGATCAACGCCACCGGCAATGCGGTGTTTCTGAGCGGGCGGAGCGCGATCCCTTACCAGGTCTCGCCCGCCGGCGCGACGCTGTACAACCCGTTGCAGACCGGCCGCCTGTTCAATTCGGCAGCCGCCTCGCAGGCGCTGGGAACATTGCTGCGCACCGGCACAGGCAACGTCATGGCGGCTGATTATGCGCGGATCAACGATCGCTCGATCCAGTATGGTGCCTTCGTCAACGATGCGCTGCGCAACGTCACCCTCACCACCAGCTTCGGCACGGGCAACCGCCTTGCTGACCAGCTGCGTGTTGTCGCCTCGCTCATCGCAGCGCGTTCGCGGCTCGGGGTGACGCGGCAGGTTTTCCTCGTTTCCCTCGGGGGCTTCGATAACCATGACGGGCTGATCGGCACCCATGATGGGCTGCTGGGGCAGGTCGATTTCGCTATCGACGCCTTCTACCGCGCGACCGTTGAGCTGGGCGTGGCGAACAATGTCACCACCTTCACCGCGTCCGATTTCGGCCGGACGCTGACGTCGAATGGCGATGGGTCGGATCATGGCTGGGGAGCGTACCACTTCATCGTCGGCGGAGGGGTGCGCGGCGGACGGTTCTATGGGCGCGCGCCGCAGATTTCGGCTAGCAGCGACGATCAGGTCGGTCAGGGGCGCCTGTTGCCGGCGGTGTCGGTCGATGAATACTCGGCCACGCTGGCCCAGTGGTTCGGAGTGTCGGCGTCGGAGCTGCCGTCGGTCGCCCCCAATATCGGCCGGTTTGCGAGCCCTGATCTGGGCTTCATGAAGCCGGATCAGACCGCGCTGGCCGCTGCCGCCGCGCGGTAAGCCCCGCGCTTCAGCCCATCCGCACGGTGCGCAGGAAGCCGCGCACCTGATCGCCGAGATGCGCTGCCTGGGCCTCAAGCTCGTTGGCGCTCGAAAGCACCTGCGAGGCCGCCGCCCCTGTCGAGAGCGACAACTGCCGTACATCTTCGATATGGGCCGAGACTTTCTCCGTCCCGCGCGCGGCCAGATCGATGCTCTGGGCCAGATCGCGGCCCGCGACCGATTGCTGATCGACCGCCGTGGCGATCGAAACCGCGGTGGATTCGAGGTCCTTGACCTGCCCTGCGATAGCCCGCAGCGCCTTGACGCTTGCGCCGGTGGTCGATTGCATCGCGCGGATCTGTTCGGCGACCTTTTCGGTCGCGCGGCTGGTCTGCATGGCCAGTTCCTTGACCTCGCTGGCGACCACGGCGAACCCGCGCCCGGCCTCACCGCCCCGTGCGGCTTCGATGGAGGCGTTGAGTGCGAGCAGGTTGGTGCGCTGGGCGATCGTCTGGATCAGCTCGACGATCTGGCCCACTTCCTCTGCCGAAGCGGCGAGGGCCGAGATCGTGTCGTCCGCCTCACCGGTGGCAACCGTCGCCAGCCGCGCCAGCTCGCTCGATGAGGCCGCCTGACGGCTGATCTCGCTGATAGAAAGCGCAAATTCGTCACTCGCGGCCGCAGCGGCTGTGGCGCCTGCATTGGCTTCCTCCATCGAGGCGGCCACTTCGCCGGTGCGGCGGCTGGCTTCCTCGGCGCTCGATGCCATGCGGGTTGCGGTGGTGTGGAGCTGGCTCGAAGCCGCCGCCACGCCGCTCACCACATCGCCCACGGTGCGTTCAAACTGGCGGGCGACTTCATCGAGCAGCGCGGCCTTCTTGGCCTCAGCCTCGATCCGCTCGCGCTCGCGCTCCTGCTGCAACTGCAATTCCTGTTCGACCTTCTCCGAACGCTCTCGCGCCCAGGTTTCGAGCCGCTTGCTGGCCCGCTTGAACAGCTCAAGTGCGCGCACCATCGCGCCGATCTCGTCCTTGCGATCCTGCCCGGCGACATCGAAATTCCGGTCACCATCGGCCAGCCGGGTCATCGCATCGGTGATTTCGGCGATCTTGCGCGAGAAATCGCGCGAGAGATAGGCGATGCCGAGCAGCAGCACCGCTGCACCGATGGCCGCCAGCACGGCGAGGATCAGGATCATGTTGAAAAAGTAGCCGATGCCACTGGCTTCCTGTGCTTCGCCGCGGGTGCCGACATCGGTGGCGAGCCAGGCGGTTGCGGCCATCACGGCCGTGCCTTGCCCGGCAACTTCGGTGGCAGCCGCATTGGCATCGCCGCCGCGGCGCACGCCTTCGACAGCGCGGTCGAAGGTGGTTTCGAAGCGCGTCAGTTCCTCACGAATGGCGTTAACGCGCGGAGCGAGTTCGGGCGCTTCCTGCGTGACTGCGGCCTCGATTGCGGTGATCTGCGTCAGCAGCGCGCTTTCGCTGGCGCGTTGCGCGTCGCGCGGGGCGGCGCTGCGATCATACAGCACACGAACGGAATGGTAGCGCAATTCGCCCGCGGTCGACTGCAGCTGGCCAGCTGCGACGAGGGTTTCCTGTACCCGGGCCGAGGCATTGTAGCGGTCCCACAGGTGAGCAAGGCCAAAGCCGAGCACAAGGCTCATCAGCACGCCGACACCGAGGAAGGTGCCGAATACCGCGTTGATCTTGCCGGCGAGCGAAAGGTCGCGGAACCAGGTGAGCCGTTCCAGCAGGGACGTCCGCGGGGCTTCGCC
>RDXA01000136.1 GCA_004292705.1 Sphingomonadales bacterium
ATCGAATCGATTTCGTCGATGAAGATGATCGCGGGGGCGGCGCGGGTGGCTTCCTCGAAGACTTCGCGCAGGCGCTTTTCCGATTCGCCATAGCCCGAACCCATGATCTCCGGACCGTTGATGGTGAAGAATTCCGCGTCGCTTTCATTCGCCACGGCTTGCGCCAGCCGGGTCTTGCCCGTGCCTGGCGGGCCATGGAGCAACACACCCTTGGGCGGTTCCACGCCGAGGCGAATGAACAGCTCCGGATAACGCAGCGGCAGTTCCACCATTTCGCGCAGCGCGCGGATGGTTTCCTCCATCCCGCCGACATCGTCATAGTTCACTACCGCACGGCCATCGCGCGGTTCCTCGAACTCGGCGCGCAGTTCGACTTCGGTGTTCTCGTCGATATGGACGATGCCCTTGGGGCTGGTCGAAGTGACCGTCAGGCGGATTTGCGTCAGCGCATAGGCCGGGGCGCGCAGCAGCTGGCGCACGTCGGCGGGCATGTTCTGCACGGGCTGCTGGCCGGTGGTGGCGACCAGATCACCGGCCATCAGCGGGCGCCGGAAGAAATTGCGCTTGAGCGCCTGGGTCGGCCCTTGCAGCCGCATTTCGCGCTGGGCCGGGGCGAAGACGACGCGGGTGGCGGGGCGCGATTCGCCGCGCGCGATCTCGACATGCTCGCCCGATCCGACCTCGGCATTGCCGCGCTGGAGCCCGTCGAGACGCACCACGTCGAGCGCATCGTCTTCTGCGTAGGCAGCCATGGCGATGGCGGCGGTAATCCGCTTGCCACGGATTTCGACCACGTCGCCTTCGGTGATTCCGAGCTTCTGGAAGGCGGAGCGCGGTATCCGGGCGATCCCGGCGCCTGATTCTTCCTGACGCGCAGGGGCGACCTGGAGCCGGGCAGTGCGGGGCGGAGCGGCGGTTTCAGCGGCGGCCATAGGAGGCATTCCTGTGCAATCGGTTCGAACCAGATAGCTAGGAAGCGCGATAATCGAATGCAATCAGCCAAGGCCCGCGCCGCAGTTCGTGCCGCAGCGGCCGTGCAGAAAAAAAGCCCGGCACAAGGCCGGGCTTAAAAAGTTTGGGAGAGGATGCCTGAAAGGCACTCTTCAAATGCCGCAATCGATCGCATTGTGCAAGTGCGAAAGCGACATAATTGAGTGCAAAAAGCGCAACCAATGTCCGGTCTTCCGATTATCCATGCGGAAAAATGCAAATTGCTGCCTAAAATAGCGGCATTCGCTCAAAAAGCAGGCAGATTTGGCCTTTATGACTCTTTTGCGTCGCAACATGAATGGTGATTCGACTTTGGTGCTTGCGCAGGCGTGACAGCCCGCGCCCAACGCACTAATCACTGCCACGATCTCGTGAACCGGGATCACCTTTGCGCGACAACACAAAAGCAGACAGGCCCGATGACAAAGCTCTATCCTGACGCCGCCAGTGCGCTCGACGGCGTTCTCCGGAACGACATGCTGATCGCTGCGGGTGGTTTCGGCCTGTGCGGCCTACCCGAGCGGTTGCTCGACGCGATCCGCGATGCGGGGGTGACCGGCCTCACCTTCGCCAGCAACAATGCCGGGATCGACAATGAAGGCATCGGCAAGCTGCTGCGCACCCGGCAGGTACGGAAAATGATCAGCTCCTATGTCGGCGAGAACAAGGAGTTCGAGCGGCAATATCTGGCGGGCGAGCTCGAAGTGGAGTTCTGCCCGCAAGGCACGCTCGCCGAACGGATGCGCGCTGGCGGGGCGGGCATCCCCGGCTTCTACACCCGCACGGGCGTCGGGACCGAGGTCGCCAAGGGCAAGGAACACAAGGATTTTCCCGACCGTGACGGGGTGATGCAGACCTACATCCTCGAACACGGCATCTTCGCCGACCTCGCCATCGTCAAGGCATGGAAGGCCGACACCACCGGTAACCTCGTGTTCCGCAAGACCGCCCGCAACTTCAATCTTCCGGCGGCGACGTGCGGCAAGGTGTGCGTTGCCGAGGTCGAGGAAGTGGTGCCCGCAGGTGCGCTTGATCCCGATCAGATCCACCTTCCAGGCGTGTTCGTGAACCGCATCGTCTGTGGCGCGCCTTACGACAAGAAGATCGAGTTCCGCACCGTGCGGGAAAGGGAGGCAGCATGATGGGCTGGACCCGCGACCAGATGGCCGCCCGCGCCGCGCGCGAATTGCAGGACGGCTATTACGTCAACCTCGGCATCGGCATCCCGACGCTGGTGGCCAACCACATTCCTGAAGGCATGATGGTGACCCTGCAAAGCGAGAACGGCATGCTCGGCATCGGGCCGTTCCCCCATGATGACGAAGTCGACGCGGACCTCATCAATGCGGGCAAGCAGACCATCAGCGAATTGCCGCACAGCGCCTATTTCGACAGTGCCACCAGCTTTGCGATGATCCGCGGCGGGCATATCGACCTCACCGTGCTCGGCGCGATGGAGGTGGCCGAGAACGGCGACATCGCCAATTGGATGATCCCCGGCAAGATGATCAAGGGCATGGGCGGGGCGATGGATCTGGTTGCGGGGGTGAAGAGGATCATCGTGGTGATGGACCACACCTCGAAGGACGGGACGCCGAAGTTCATCCCCGCCTGCACCCTGCCACTGACCGGCGCGGGGGTGGTGGACATGGTGATCACCAATCTCGCAGTGTTCCAGCGGCCTGCCAAGGGCGAGCCTTTCCGCCTCATCGAGATGGCTCCCGGCGTCACCGAGGCTGATATCGCGGCGACCACCACCGCGCATTACGTCGTCTGATGAAGCGGGCGTTTGCGCTGACAGGGCTGGCGGTCGTTGCAGCCCTTGGCGGACTGCTCGCCGTCACCTCGCCGCCACGGCTGCTCTCGTGGTACGACCGCGCGTCGGGCGGCACAGCAGGTGCGCGGCTTGTCGCGGAGGGCGTGACTTTCGGCAGCCAAGGGCAGAGCCTCGATGTCTGGGCACCCGAAGGCGAGGCCGGGCGGCCGCACCCTGTCGTCATCTTCTGGTACGGCGGCGGCTGGGCCAAGGGCGACCGCGCCTCCTATGCCTTTGCCGGACGGGCCTTGGCGCGTGAGGGCTTCCTCGTGGTCATCCCCGACTACCGCAAGGTGCCAGACGTCCACTTCCCCGCTTTTCTCGACGACGGGGCCGAGGCGGTCGCATGGGTGCAGGGCAACATCGCGCAGTTTCGCGGCGACCCCGCGCGCATCGCCTTCATGGGCCATTCGGCGGGGGCCTATCAGGCGGTGATGCTGGCGCTCGATGCCAAGCGGCTGGAGGCGGCAGGAGCGGACCGCAAGGGGGTCAAGGCCGCGGTCGGCCTTTCGGGCCCCTACGACTTCTACCCCTTCGACAAGCCGCGTTCGATCGCTGCGTTCAGCCAGTGGCCGCGCCCGCTGGAGACCCAGCCGATCACCTTCGCCCACGCCGATGCCGCGCCCCTGCTGCTGGTGACCTCGGACGGGGACGAGACTGTGCGCCCGAAGAACGCCAACAATCTCGGCGCCCGCTTGCGCGAACTGGGCGCGCCGGTCGACGTCAGGAACTACGGTCCGCTCGATCACGAGGAGATCGTGATGGCGCTCTCCGTCCCGTTCCGCGCCAAGGGCCCGGTGCTGGCTGACAGCGTCGCTTTTCTGCGCCAGCATCTCGGGAAGTAGCCGATGTGGTTCGACCAGCCCCGCAACCCCAACGCCCCGCTCGCGGGCCTCAAGTTGGTGGAGCTCGCCCGCGTTCTGGCGGGGCCGTTCTGCGGGCAGATCTTGGCAGACCTCGGTGCGGACGTCATCAAGGTCGAAAGCCCCGAAGGCGACGGTACCCGGCTGTGGGGCCCGCCCTGGGTCGAGCGCACCGACGCGCAAGGCACCATCCACCGCGAGGCGGCATACTACCACGCCTGCAATCGCGGCAAACGCTCGATCATCGCTGACTTCGGCGACGCAGGCGACCTCGCGCGGGTCAAGGCGCTGATCGCCGATGCCGATGTGGTGATCGAGAACTTCAAGACCGGCAGCCTCACCAAGTTCGGCCTCGATTACGCCAGCTGCGCCGCTGCCAACCCTGCCCTTGTCTATTGCTCGATCACCGGCTTCGGCCTGACCGGCCCGCGCGCGCATGAGGCGGGATACGACTTCGTGGTGCAGGGGATGAGCGGCTTCATGTCGCTCACCGGCGAGCCTGACGGGCACCCGGTCAAGATGGGCATCTCGATCAGCGACCTGTCGACCGGGGTGTGGGCGGCGAACGGCATTCAGGCGGCACTGCTGATGCGGGCGCGCACCGGGCGGGGGCAACAGGTCGATATCAGCCTGATGGATTCCTCGGTCGCGCTGCTCTCGAATCAGGCGACCTACTACCTCACCACCGGGCACAACCCGCCGCGGATGGGCAATGCCCATGCGCAGGTCGCGCCCTACGGTGTCTTCGCGGTGAGCGATGGTCATGTGATCCTCGCGCCTGCCAATGACGGACTGTTCCACAAGCTGATGGATCTGCTCGGCCTCGCCCCGCTCAAGACCGATCCGCGCTTCCTCGCCAATGGGGATCGCACCACCAATGCCAAGGCACTGGATGCGGCCATCGCGGCCGCGACGGCAGGCTGGACCAAGCAGGGCCTGCTCGATGCCTGCCATGCAGCGGGGGTTCCCGCCGGGCCGATCAACCGGCTGGACGAGGTGTTCGCCGATCCGCAGGTGGTGGCGCGGGGCATGCGGGTCGAGCTTGGCGGGATGGTGGGGGTGCGCAGCCCCTTCGTGTTCTCGGACGCGGAACTCGCGTTCGACCGGCCCTCGCCCATCCACGGGCAGGACGGCTGACGGCGCCGCCGGCGCGTGTTGGAGACACATGAGACACTGTCCAGAACCGGAAAACCGCCCCATGCGTCCCGCTTCGCGAACAGGGGCAGGAGCGGTCGCACGCGGAGAGTCATCACCGCAGTCGTGTCAGGTCTTTCGGGTGTAGGAAAGCGCCCGCGCTCCGCCGCGCCACATCCGCTCGAACGGGCCTTGGCCAAGCCGCTCTACCCACGGCGGCGACCATGCCAGCATCGCGGCAATCGGCACCAGTCCGAGCGCAAAGGCCTGCCAGCGAGTCACCTCGCCGAACAGCCCCAGCCCCCAGCTGGCGAAGATCGCCGACAGGATCACGCTGGTCATCAGGTAATTGCTCAGCGACAGACGGCCAACCGCCGCGAGCCGTCCCACCAAGCCACGATTTTTGAGCAAGAATGCCATCGCCAAAGCGGCGTAGCTCAGCGCCAGAGCCATGTCGAACGGGGCCGAGAGCACCAGCGCGACCGGGCCGACCAGCGCGGCCGGGAAGCCGCTCGCCACCAGCCATGCGGCCAGACCCAGCAGCCCCGGCAGCGCAACCAGCGCAGCGATCCCTGCCACGCGTTGCAGCCGGAACGTGCGCCATTCGCCTTTCAGCATCCCGCCCCGCCACAGACCCATGCCGAGTGCAATTGCAGACAGGTTGAGCGGCAGCGATGCGGCCACTGTTGCCAGCTGTGCCGGAATACCAAGGCTGCGACGGGCTACCCGTTCGGTCAGCCCTCCGCGGCCCTGTTCCAGCAGCATCAGGATCGTGGGCGAATCATGCCCGAACTGCCGCTCCGCCCACAGCAGCGCGTCAGCCCCCCCTTGCTGCGTGTAGAACGCCACCAAGGGTGCGCCAAGAACGACCAGGCCCAGAGCCAGATGGACCATTAGCAGTCCCAGCGCGACCGCGATCAGCGCCCGTGCCGCCAGCCGCGCCAGCCAGGGCAGCGCCAAGCCCGCCAGCGCGTAGGCGCGCAGCACATCATTGCTGGCGAGCAGGGTCGCGTGGATAAGGCCGATACCCAGCAGCACCGCCATGCGCGCGAAATGCGCTCGCCAGGGTGCAGCACCGCCCCGCTCGATCAGGATCAGGCACCCCGCGCCGAACAGCATCGCGAACAGGGTGCGGAACTTGTCCTCGATGAAGATGAAGCTGCCCAGCCACACCCAGTAATCCGGCGCGCTCGTCGCGCCGTAGGACAACGGGTTGTAATAGGCCGGTCCGGGCAGGGCGAAGGCGAGGACATTCATCCCCACAATCCCGATCACGGCGATGCCGCGCAAAGCATCGAGCGCGACAATGCGTTCCGATTCAGGGGTGGGCTGGGTCACCGGGCGATGTCTAACGCATCTGTCAGGACGCCGCAGTGGTTTTCTCGACGGTCGCACAGGCCCACCCCGCTGCGACTAGCCAGCAAGCTGGCAAGTCTCGCTCCCCTCCCGCTTGCGGGAGGGGTGAGGGGTGGGCAAGTGCCGACCCCTTAACCCAGCGCAGCCTTCAGATCGTCGACCAGATCGAGCCGCTCCCACGGGAAGAAGTCGCCCTCTGCCGCGCGGCCGAAGTGGCCATAGGCGGC
>RDXA01000003.1 GCA_004292705.1 Sphingomonadales bacterium
GGTAAATCACCGGCCAGCGCTTTTCGCGCTCGGCTTCGTAATCGGGGGGCAGGATGATGTTGACCGCGCGCTCGGCCCCGACCGCTTCGAGCGTTACCGTCTCGCCGATGGTCAGCGGCCGAGGCTCCGGCGCGGGGGCCGCTGCCAGCAGGCCAATCACTCGGCCGCCACGGCAGCCTTGCAGGCCCTTGCAGGTTCCTCGCCCTTGAGCGCGGTAAGGCCGAGCTTCGCGAACAGCGCGCCGTCCTTGTCGTCGCCCGCGTTGGGCGCGGTCAGCAGCTTGTCGCCGGTGAAGATCGAATTCGCGCCTGCAAGGAAGCACAGCGCCTGCGTCGCCTCGGACATCGATTCGCGCCCGGCCGAGAGCCGCACCATCGAGCGCGGCATGGTAATGCGGGCGACCGCGACCGTGCGGACGAACTCGATATCGTCAATCTTGGCGAGCGGCGTGTCGGCCAGCATATTGCCGAGCATCGTGCCCTTCACCGGCACCAGCGCGTTGACCGGCACGCTTTCGGGATGCTGCGGCAGGGTCGCGAGCGTGTGGATGAAGCCCACCCTATCCTCGCGCGTCTCCCCCATGCCGACAATCCCGCCGGAGCACACATTGATCCCCGCCTTGCGCACGTGATCCAGCGTGTCCAGGCGACACTGGAAATCGCGGGTGGAGATGACGCGCTCGTAATATTCCGGCGAGCTGTCGATGTTGTGGTTGTAGTAATCAAGCCCCGCTTCGGCCAGCTGCGCGGCCTGATGCGGTTCGAGCATTCCCAACGTCATGCAGGTCTCGAGGCCCATGTCGCGCACGCCCTTCACGATTTCGACGATCGCGGGCATGTCGCGGTCCTTGGGATTGCGCCACGCCGCGCCCATGCAGAACCGCTGCGAGCCCGCATCCTTGGCCTGCGCCGCGCGCTGGAGCACGGCCTGCACATCCATCAGCTTGGTGGCTTCGACGCCGCTGTCGGCATGAACCGACTGCGAGCAATAGCCGCAATCCTCCGGACACCCCCCGGTCTTGATGCTGAGCAAGGTGCAGAGTTGCACCTGCGTGGGCGGGTGGAATTCGCGGTGGACGCTGGCGGCCTGGAACAGCAGCTCGGTGAAGGGCATGTCAAAGAGGGCCGCGATTTCTTCGCGGGTCCAAGTGGTGCGGGGGTGGGTCATTCTGAACTTTCTGACTTCATTGGTCCGGTCTGCGGACTTTCCAGATTCTCGTTTCGATAGCCGGGACAGTTGCAGCCCAAACAGGTGCAAAACATCTCCGGCTCCGTTCCGCCGTGATGATAGCCAATTTCGTGGCCGCAATTCAGACAATCACCCGGCATTCGAAGCTGCTTGTCGGACAATCAAGCGGCCCTTGGAGCAGGAGAGCCCCTAAGCAAACCATCGGTGCTGAGGTCCTCGTCGATCGCCGGCCAATGGATGCCATAC
>RDXA01000004.1 GCA_004292705.1 Sphingomonadales bacterium
CATCCCGCTCGAAGGGATCATCGACATCGCGGCGGAAAAGGCGCGGCTCGAAAAGGCGCTGGCGGCCAGCACCAAGGAAGCCAAGAGCCTCGAAGGCCGCCTGTCGAACCCCGCCTTCGCCGAAAAGGCCAAACCCGAAGCAGTCGAAAAAGCCCGCGCCGATCTCGCCCACCACAGCGGCGAAGTGGAGCGGCTGACGGCGGCGCTGGCGCGGCTGGGGTGAGGTGAACCTCACTCTCGCCACCGACGACACCGGCGGGCCGGAAATCTTCGCGTCCTTGCAGGGCGAAGGGCCGAGCGCCGGGATGCCGGTCGCCTTCGTGCGCCTCAGCCGCTGCAATCTCGCCTGCACATGGTGCGACACCGCCTATACGTGGCGGTTCGAGGGCGACAACCGGCCCCACCGTGATGGCATCGCCTTCGAGCGCAAGGCCAATCAGGTAACGCTCGCCCCAGCCGATGTCGCCGAGCGGATCGCGGCGCTCGGCCAGAAGCGCCTCGTTATCACCGGGGGCGAACCGCTGTTGCAGGCGGGCGCGCTGGCCGACATGCTGCCGCACTTGCCGGACATTAGCGTGGAGATCGAGACCAACGGCACCATCGCCCCGCCCGCGCGGCTCGATATCCGGATCGATCAATACAATGTCAGCCCCAAGCTGACGCACAGCGGCAACCCTGCCGACCTCGCGCTGATCCCCGAACGGCTCGACATATGGGCCGCCGAACCCCGCGCCTTCCTGAAGTTCGTGATCGCCGCGCCCGAGGATGTGGCCGAGGTGCTGGAACTCCAGCGCCGCTACCGCTTCCGGCCCGAACGCGTGTTCCTGATGGCCGAGGGCACCGACAGCGCGACCCAGCGCGAACGGCAGACGTGGCTATCCAAACTGTGCCTGAAACACGGTTTCCGCATGAGCGACCGGCTGCACATCCATCTCTACGGCGATACGCGCGGGACGTGACGGACCCACCCTTACCCCTGCGATCTCCAGCGCATGACCACGCGTTCGACCAGTTCTTCCTCGCCGCCGTCCGTGCTCCACAATTCGGAGAAACTCGGGTCTTCCGAAGCCGGACGCTTGTGTTCCTCCAGCGGATCAAAGGTCACGCGGATCGGGATCGACACGCCCTCGCCGCAGATGATGCATTCGCGGTTGCGCAACGCCGGGATCGAATCGAGGAACCCGCGCGCGCCTTCGGGCATGGCGGCCTTCACGAAAGCCTGGTCGCGGTCGTTGTTGAGGCGCATCGAGATGATCGTGCCGCACTGCGACAGCACGCCTTCGGCAAGGTCCGAGGGGCGCTGGGTGATGAGGCCCAGGCTGATGCCGTATTTGCGGCCTTCCTTGGCGATGCGGCTGAGGATCTTGCCGACCGATGATCCATCGGCGTTCTTTTCGTTCGGCACATAACGGTGCGCTTCCTCGCACACCAGC
>RDXA01000137.1 GCA_004292705.1 Sphingomonadales bacterium
CGGCATCATCGACCTCGGACAGGTCAACCCCGGCATCCTCGCCCATCTTCTTGTTGAGCTTCACGTATTCGCTGAATTGCTCGGTCACCTGCCGCATCAGCGCAGTGACTTCGCTGCCCGCGACCGTTTCGGGCAGAAGCGTCTCCACTTCGGCGAGGAGGTGCGTGCCGACGTCCTCCAGCGCCGAGAGCCACGCGCGGGTCTTGCCCTCGACCAGCACGCGCACCGTACCATCGGGCAGCTTCAGCAACTGAAGCACCTGTGCGATCACGCCGACATCATACAGATCATCGCCCTCGGGATCGTCGCAGCCAGGGTCAAGCTGGGCGATCAACACGATGTCCTTCGAGGCTTCCATCGCCGCTTCGAGCGCCGCCACGGATTTGTCGCGCCCGACAAACAGGGGCACGACCATGCCGGGAAAAACGACGATATCGCGCAGGGGAAGGAGGGGGTAGGTCTGGGTCATATTTGCATCCATGGCGGCCGTCGGGGCCTGCCTCTGTTGGAGATATGGGTAGGCCTTACCGCTCTCGCAATGGCGCAGGCGGGCTAAGCTGTGGACGCGCGATGCGCGCCCTTGCCCTCACCCCAGACCGGGTAGATTGAACCCCGGTGGCAGACCCATGGAGCCCTGCATTTCGCGCATCTCCTGTTCCGACACGCGGTCAGCCCTGTCGCGGGCGTCATTGAAGGCGGCGGCGACGAGGTCTTCGAGGATCTGCTTGTCATCCGCGTTTATAAGGCTGTCGTCGATAGCCACGCCGAGGATGCGGCCCTTCGCGCTGGCGCGAACTTTCACCAGCCCGCCGCCCGCCGTGCCCTCGACCTCGATCGCATCGAGCTTCACCTGCATTTCATTCATCTGCTTCTGAATGGTCTCCGCAGCCTTCTGGGCGGCGGCCATCATCTCTTCCATCGATTTCATCGGGGGGTACTCCTCAATTCCAAGGGGGACTGCCGGCGCCGGCGGCGCGGCTGGGGGTGTCAATCAGCTCGGCATCAGGAAAGGCCTCGAAGGCGGCCCTGACCAAGGGATCAGACCGGATGCGCGCGGCCTCGGCGGCGGCCTCGGCTTCGGCCGCTTCGCGCAAGCTCGGCTGCGAAGGACCGGTGCCGCGCTCGATCATCCAGCGCTTGCCGGTGACCTTGAACAGCGCCTCACGGATATCGGGAGCGGGATCGTCCGGAAAATTGTCGGCGGGCTGATAAACCAGCTTTTCCGGGCCAAGCTCGATAATCCGCACCCGGCTTCGCATCATTTCGGCGGCGTGCAAGTGCCCGTTACGATCAACATCGCGAACCAGTGCAGCCCATTCCTGCACTGGGGATGCCGCAACGGTGGCAGCGGGCGAAGCTCCATCCGTGTCAGCCACGGCAAAGCCGCGTGCGGCGAGTTCCTCGATCCGCTTTGCCAACTTGCCGGGATCGGGCATTTGCGCGGCGTGAAGAATCCGCAGCAGCGCCATCTGGAGCGATACGAGCGGATCGGGCGCAGTGCGCACCTCGTCATGCCCTTTCAGAAGCAATTGCCATAGCCTGTGGAGTTCGGCAGCGCCCATCCGCCCAGCGAAACCGGCAAGCGCGGCGCGCTCTTCCTCGGCCGGGGCTTCGGGTTCACCTCCCGAAACCTGCGCCAACGTGATGCGGTGGGTCAAATCCATCAGTGCACGGATCAGCGCCAGTGGCTCGACGCCAAGCGCATATTGCTCATCGACCGCGGCGAGCAGCGCCGTGGCTTCGCCTTCGAGCAGGTGGCCGAGCAGGCGGCGCTGCGCGCTCTTGTCAGCGAGCCCAAGCATGTCTCGCACGCGGGTGGCGGCAACCTTGCCCTCGCCGTCCAAGTCGGCGTGGGCGATGGCTTGATCGAGGATCGACAGCCCGTCGCGCACCGATCCCTCGGCGGCGTTGGCGATAATCGACAGCGCCTCACCCTCAGCATCGACCCCTTCAAGACGGCAGACCTTGGCGAAATGCTCCGCCAGCATCGCGGCGGGTATGCGACGCAGATCGAAGCGCTGGGTGCGGCTCAGCACCGTCACCGGCAGTTTGTCGACCTCGGTGGTGGCGAACAGGAACTTCACATGTGCAGGCGGTTCCTCAAGTGTCTTGAGCAACGCATTGAAAGCATTGCGTGACAGCATGTGCACTTCGTCGATGATGTAGATCTTGTAGCGCGCCGAGACGGCCGCATAGCGCACCTGCTCGATGATCTCGCGCACATCGTCGACCCCGGTGTTCGAGGCAGCATCCATCTCGATCACGTCGATGTGGCGGCCCTCGGCAATGGCAACGCAGGCCTCGCACACCCCGCAAGGATCGATCGTCGGCCCGCCCTTCCCGTCCGCTCCGACGCAGTTGAGCGCCTTGGCGATCAACCGCGCGGTCGAGGTCTTGCCGACCCCGCGCACGCCGGTCATCAGGAAGGCATGGGCGAGCCGGTCGCGGGCGATGGCATTGGCCAAGGTGCGCACCATCGCCTCTTGCCCGATCAGCTCCGAGAAGGTCTGCGGACGATACTTGCGCGCCAGCACACGGTAGGGCTGGGTGGAAGCGGGTTGCGAAACAGGTGCAGGGTCAGCGACGGCATGGGGTGGGGTCGCTGGCAATACCGCTTCACCGAACAGCGCGCTCTGTCCGGCGGCCTCCAGCTCGGCCGCGGTCAGGCTGGTGTCCGTGTCCTCGGGGAGTTCAGGGTCGGAATCGCTCATTCTGTCAAGCTAGGCGCTTGGGCGAAGTTTGTCATTTGCGATGTCAGTGGAAAAGGAGCCGGGCGACCCGCCGCAATCCACCTGGGCTGCTGCCTTCCGGCCCTGACCCGGTGAGCGGACGCACACGTCCGCCCGACTCCCAAGCGGGCATATGGCGTTACCGACCGGAAAGGTCAACTCAGCGAAAATTATCCGCGTAGGCCTGAAGCTTGAGCCGCTTGGGCGGTGTCACGTGGATACGCGCTGCAATCCCGTACTTGTCGGCATAGGCTTTGGCCGCATCCTTGGTCGGGAAGGTCAGGCGCACCTGCGACTGGGTGTCGCCGCTGCCGGTCCAGCCCATCAGCGGATCAGCAAAGCGTGCCTCCGACTGTTCAAATTCAAGCACCCATTCGTCAGTATGCGCCTTGCCAGACTGCATGGCGTGCTTGGGCTTCTGATAGATCCTTGCCGTCATGAGGTGCCCTTAGTTCACGAATCGCTTCGGTTAAACGCATTTTTGGTCTTCATGCTTGGCTTTTCCAGCCAGGGCTGATCGGGCCAGCGGTGCTTGGGGTAGCGGCCTTTCATATCCTTGACCACGTCGCGCCAGCTGCCGCGCCAGAAACCCGGCAGATCGCGGGTCGACTGGATCGGGCGACCGGCGGGGCTGGTCAGCTTGAGCAGCAGCGGTGTGTTGCCGATCATCGGGTGGACATCGAGTCCGAACAGTCCCTGCACGCGCACCTCAACACTCGGCGCGTCATCCCCGGCATAGTCGATCTGGTGGCGGGTGTCGGCAGGCGAGGTGAAGTGGGTGGGTGCCGCGCGGTCCAGCAACTGCCGTTCGTTCCAGTCGATAAGGCCCAGCGCGGCATCGGCATAGCGCTGCGGCGGCAAATCGAGATCGCGCCGCCCGGCGAGCAGCGGGGCGAGCCAGTCGCCAGCGCGCTGACGCAGCGCCTCCGCAGACAGGGCGACCACACCGGCAAAACGCGCCCGGGCCAGGAAGCTGTGGGGCACCAAGTCTGCCAGCTTCTCCAACGCCTTCTCCACAAGGATATCCACAAACAGCGCGGGATCGGGTGCTGGCTCGGGGACACTCGCCAGCACAATTGCGCCAAGCCTGCGTTCGCGCCGGGCTTCGACCCGGTCTTTCTCGTTATTCCAGCGCGTTGTGACACGTTCTGCAAGTTCACTGGCAAACAGGGCCGCGATCCGCTCAGGCGCGATTTCAGCCCCCGCGGTGATGCGCGCGCCCTTGGCCTGGCCTTGCGCGTCGCCGATCACGATCCATTCGGCTCGCGCCAGCGGCGAGGCGGGATCGAGCATGTAGCCGCGCCCGCCTGCGCTGATCCATTGCTCTCCCGAGGGGTCGCGCCGCCGCGCGACGAAATCGCGACGGGCAAGCGCAAGGGCTTCGGCAGCGTCTGCGGCGGAGCTATCCTCGATCACACGGGCGAGCTTGGCCGCCTGCCTTGCCCAGCCCTGCGCTATCCGCGCTGCAGCCACGCTGCGGGGCGCTCGGTCACTGCGCCAGCGGGCAAGGCGCTGGAGCAAGTCCTCTCCGCGCCCGCCCAGTCCGCGCTCCTGCAAAAGCATTACCAGCCGCGCGGCATCCTCACCGCAATCTGCGCGCGCGCCGTGAAGAACAGCCGCAGCCTGATCGGGGGCCATCGGCAAGCTCGCGATAGCCTCTCCGAGCGGCGTGATCCGCCCTGCCGCATCGAGCGCACCCAAGGCCTCAAGCGCGCCGCGCGCCGCCGCGACCGACGCTTCGGGCGGTGGATCAAGCCACGGCAGGGCTGCAGGGTTGGTAGTGCCCCACTCGGCAAGCCGCAGCAGCAGCGGCGCCAGATCGGCCTGCAATATCTCGGCTGGCGTGAATTCCGGGCGACCGGCGTGGCCTGCTTCCTCCCACAAGCGGTAGGCCACCCCCGGCCCTTGCCGCGCCGCACGCCCCGCGCGCTGCGCCGCCGAGGCTTGACTGGCGCGCCGCGTCACGAGGTGCGTCGTGCCAGCTGCGCGGTCGAATTCGGCAAGGCGGGCAAGGCCCGAGTCCACCACCACGCTCACCCCGTCCAATGTCAGCGATGTCTCCGCGATGGCGGTGGCGAGGACGACCCGCCGGCGGCCCTCAGGATCGCGGCGGATGGCGGCACGCTGGGCCGCAGGCTCGATCTGGCCATGAAGCGCGTGGATCGGCACGCCCGCGAGGCGCGGTTCGATCCGTTCCCGCACCCGATCGATCTCTCGCACGCCGGGGAGAAAGGCGAGGATATCGCCCGTCTCCTCGCGCCATGCGGTGCGCACCGCAGCTGCCACACTGTCTTCGGCCGCTTGAGAGGCATCGCCGCCAAGCCATTTGATTTGCAACGGAAAGCTACGTCCTTCGCTTTCGATAATGGTGGCATCGCCGCCCAGCAGCCGGGCAAAACGCGCGCCGTCGATGGTCGCGGACATCACCAGCACGCGCAGGTCTTCACGCAGAACGCCGCGGGTCTCCAGCGCCAGCGCGAGGCCCAGATCGCTGTCGAGCGCGCGTTCATGCGCCTCGTCGAACAGCAGAGCGGAAACGCCGGGCAATTCCGGCTCTTCGACCAGCCGGTTCACCAGAATGGCTTCGGTCAACACCAGAATGCGCGTGCGGGCCGAGGTCCTGCTGTCGAGCCGGGTCATGTAGCCGACCGTCTCTCCTGCCACCTCGCCAAGCATCTCGGCCATCCGCTCGGCGGCCGCACGGGCGGCGACCCGGCGGGGCGAGGTGAGGATGATCTGGCCGCTGCACCACGGCTCACCCAGCAGATCGGGCGCAACCGCAGTGGTCTTCCCCGCCCCTGGCGGCGCAATCAGCACGGCAGCACCCTGCCCTGCGAGCGCGGCGCGGATCTGCGGCAGGACGGCGTTGATGGGAAGGTCGGGGGTCACACCGACCGGCTAGAAGAAGGGTGGCCGTTGAGCAACGCCCAGCTTCGCCTCCGACAAGCTCAGGGCGAGCGGCGCTGGCGCCTAATGTCCCCGCGCGACCGCGAACTGCGCCGCTTCGGCCATGGCGGCGCGGGCCTTGCCATCGGGGAAGATCGAGATCGCGTCGATCGCGCGGTGCGCGAAGTGGCGGGCGCGCTCACGCGTGTCTTCCAAGGCATTGTGCTTGCCGATCAGGGCGATCGCATGGGCGAGATCATCGTCCGACGAGCGGTGGCCAATGATGGCGTCCTTCCAGAACTTGCGCTCGTCCTCATTGCCGCGCGCATAGGCGAGAATCACCGGCAGGGTCATCTTGCCCTCGCGGAAATCATCGCCCTGGTCCTTGCCCATTTCGGCAGCATCGGAATCGTAGTCGATCGCATCATCGACCAGCTGGAAGGCGACGCCGAGGTTGCGGCCATAGCTCTCCAGCGCGCGCTCCTGCTCCTCCGAGCATTCCGCCACCACGGCGCTGATCTGGCTGGCGGCGGCGAACAGAGCGGCGGTCTTGGCGCCGATGATGTGGAGATATTGCTCTTCGCTGGTGTTGATCTGGCGCTGGGCGGAAAGCTGGGAAACCTCGCCCTCCGCGATCACCGCACTGGCACGCGACAGGATCGACAGGACGCGCAAGCTGCCGTCCTCGGTCATCAGCTCGAACGCGCGGCTGAACAGGAAGTCGCCGACCAGCACGGTTGCCGGGTTGCCGAAGATGATGTTGG
>RDXA01000138.1 GCA_004292705.1 Sphingomonadales bacterium
AATGGCGCTTGAAATGCGCGAAGGGCGCGGTGTCGGGCCGGAGGGGGATCACATCTACCTCCACCTCGACCACATCGACCCCGCCGTGCTGGCCCAGCGGCTGCCGGGGATTACCGAGAGCGGGAAGATTTTTGCGGGCGTCGACCTCACCCGCCAGCCCCTGCCTGTCACCCCGACAGTGCATTACAACATGGGCGGTATTCCGTGTAATTACCACGGGCAGGTCGTCACGCTGGGGCCGGACGGCAATCCGGACACCGTCATCCCCGGCCTCTATGCCGTGGGCGAGGCGGCCTGTGTGTCGGTGCACGGGGCGAACCGCCTCGGCTCCAATTCGCTGATCGACCTGGTGGTGTTCGGCCGCGCGACCGGCCACCACCTGCGCGACAATGTGAAGCCGGGCGCCAAGCAGCCCGAGCTGCCCGCAGACAGCGCCGACTTCGCGCTGACCCGGCTCGATCACTTCCGTTATGCCGAGGGCGGCTCGCCGACCGCGCAGATCCGGGCCGAAATGCAGAAGGCGATGCAGAAGCACTGCGCGGTGTTCCGCGACCAGAAGCTGATGGACGAAGGCGTCGCCAAGCTCGCCGAGCAGAACAAGCGGATGGAGGACATCCACGTCACCGACAAGTCGCTGATCTGGAACTCGGATCTGATCGAGACGCTCGAGCTCGACAACCTCATGGCGCAGGCCAACGTCACTATGGCGTCGGCCGCCAACCGCAAGGAAAGCCGCGGCGCCCATGCGCACGAGGACTACCCCGATCGCAACGACAAGGAATGGATGAAGCACACCATCGCCTGGTTCGACGGCTGGGGTGGGCGCGGCAGCAACAGCCGGATCGATTACCGCCCGGTGCATGAGTACACGCTGACCGACGACATCAAGTATATCGAGCCCAAGGCGCGGGTGTATTGATGTTTTCAGTTGAATTCGGGATTGGCGCCGCGAAGCGTCGGCGGGACATGCCGACGCTTCCACAGGTGGGGGATGTGGTTGACTTGGACGATTTGGAGGACGGTCGATTGATTGTCCAAGTCAAATCGCGAGTACACATTGAGGAACACGGCGAATGGAAATACTTTTGCCAATGTGATTTGAGGAAAAATTGGATTGAGCCTCAGTGGGGAGGCTAAAGGACGCTCAAACTTCGTCCAATTCTCCCGCCACGTCTTGCCGTTCGTGGATGATTCGAACCACGATCAGTTCTGTTTCAGAATGTCGGTAAATGACCCGGTGAACCCCGGCACGGACCTTGCGGTAATCCGGCGAAAGGCCGTGTGCTGATGAGCCTATTCCCGGGAACTCGGCAGCCATGGCGATCTGTCTGCGGATGTTCTGGACGTAGGCCTTTGCCTGAACTTCACCCCATTCAGCGATGGTTTGGTCGGAAATCTGCTCAAGCTGCGCCATTGCTGATGGGCGATACTTGACTTCACGCATTAGGGAACTTGCGAGCAAGGAATTCATCCCAGTCGAATGCCTCAGGCTCACCGCTCTCCTCACCCTCGCGGATCAGTGTGCGCAAATTCGCGATCCGCTTCTCGCGCTCTTCCGCGCGGCGCAGGGCATCGCGGATCACTTCGCTGATGGTGGCAAATTCACCCGATTCCACCTTGCGGCGGACAAAGGCCTCATAGTGGTCGCCGAGCGAGATGGAGGTGTTCTTTCCCATACTCCAAGCGTTACCATATCTTGGTAACAATCGCAATCCGGACGCCCCACGCAATCGCGCTTGACCCATAAGCCGCCCGAAGGCAGCTTGGCTCCCACATGAACAGGGGCGCGATCTTCGCTGGGGTTTTGGCGGCGTTTCTGGCTGTGCCCGCGCTGTCGCAGTCGACCTCCAAGGCCTCCGCCCCCAATCCCTTCCAGCCCCCGCCACACACTGCACCCTTTCCCGATCTCGGCAGCGGGCAGAATGTAGCCGAGCGGCGGCAGAGCTATGCGCTTGCCCCTGAATTGCAGCGCGGGGTCTCGGCGGCCGAATTGCGCGCGCAGCAGCGCCGGCTGGATGCTGCGCTCGCGGCGCTGTCATCCCAGCGACCGGGCCTGCCGGACACCTATGTTCTCACCGTCGCGCTCGACAGCGATCCCGTTTTTGCGCGAGAGGCACGCGAAGCGGGGCGGGTGCTCGGGGCACGTTACGGGGCGCAGGGGCGCACGTTGACGCTCGCCGGGCCGGACGGCACCCGCGACGATGCGCCGCACGGCTCGATCACCGCGCTGGTGCTGGCGCTTGCGCATCTCGGCAGCCTGATGGAGCCTGCCGAGGATGTGCTGGTGCTTTACACCACCAGCCACGGCAATGATCTGGGCCTTGCCTATCATTACGGCGATACCGGATATGGCGTGCTCTCGCCCGCGCGACTCAAGGCGGCGCTGGAGGAGGCGGGCATCCGCCGCCGGGTGCTGATCCTCTCGGCCTGCTACTCGGGCGTGTTCGTCCCGGTGCTGGCGAGCCCCGACACCGCGATCCTCACCGCTGCTGCCAGCACCCGCTCGTCCTTCGGTTGCGTGGCCGAGAACGACTGGACCTTCTATGGTGATGCGCTGATCAACCGTGCGCTGCGTCAGCCGGTCGGGCTTGAGGAAGCAGCCCGGTTGGCGAGCCGCTCGGTCGCCGAGTGGGAGGCAAAGGCGCGCTTCCTCGCCTCGCTGCCGCAGGTCAATATCGGGGCAGGTGTCCGGGACTGGCTCCCGCAGATCGAGGCAGGTCGGCCACAGCTCGCCAGCGCCCCGGTGGGTCGACCGGCTTTCGGCGAATAGGGCGTTTCTTCAGCAAAAACATAAGGGTCGGGGGATTGACCTCTTGCGGGCTTAATGTATCCAGTGGATACATAACCGAAATCAAGGAGCGTTGCATGACCCCTTTTGCTGCCCTGAAGGCCCAGCTTTCCGCTGTCGTTCCCTTTGCTGCCCATGTCGGGATCGAGATCCGCGAGATCGGGGAGGGCACGGCAACCACCGTGCTGGAACAGTCACCTTCCACCAGCAATCACA
The DNA here is from genome assembly GCA_004292705.1 of Sphingomonadales bacterium. Classification (GTDB taxonomy): domain Bacteria; phylum Pseudomonadota; class Alphaproteobacteria; order Sphingomonadales; family Sphingomonadaceae; genus Erythrobacter. The sequence goes on from RDXA01000138.1 coordinate 3,005, forward strand.
TCGCCACGATGCATGCGGGTGCGCTGTTTACCTTGGCTGAGGCAGCTTCCGGCGCGGCGATGGCGGGGATGTTTCTTGAGCGGCTGGCCGCGCTCCGTCCGGTCGCGGCGAGCGCAACCATCGACTTCGTCAAACCCGCGCGCGGCAGCATCACCGCCCGTGCCGAAGTCGATGGCAGCAAGGCCGCGCTGCTTGCGGTGCTCGATGCCGAGGGCAAGGCGCGCTTTCCCGTCAGCGTCAGCATCGCAGATGCCGAGCAGCGCGAGGTCGCTCGCATGACGGTCGACTGGCACGTGGCCGGTCTGGCACCAGCGGCCTGATACCGCCCCATGGCGCGACGCGGAGCCTATCATCATGGCGATCTGGCCGCAGCAGCTGTCGACGAGGCTGTGCGCCTGATTGCCGCCGATCCTGAAGCCGGCTTCTCGCTGCGGGCACTGGCCGAGCGGCTCGGGGTCGCACACCGCGCGCTTTACAACCACTTCGAGACCCGCGAGGCGCTGCTCGCTGCGGTCGCGGCGCGCGGGATTGACACCCTTGCCGAGGCGCTCGCACCGGCCGCCGATCCCCGCAGCTTTCTGGCCGCCTATGTCCGCTTCGCCCTCGCGCAGCCGGGGCTTTACGGGGTGATGACACAGCGCCGCTACGACCAGATCAACGGGCACCCGCCCTTGCGCGCGGCGGTGGATCGGGTCATCGCGGTTGCCCTCGGCACGCTCGCCACGCCCGGTGCAGACGCCGATACGCGCCGCCGCGAGGTGATGCGTCTGTGGATGCTGGTGCATGGCGGGATCGGACTGCACCGTGCGGGCATGCTCCGCCTGCGTCCCGACGCCGAATTCGCGGACGAGCTGCTGCTTATCGCCGGAATTGCTGCTGCGCAGGAGAACACCCCATGACCATGAACCCCGCCGATGCCATGCCCTTTTCCCGCTTGATGGGGGTAGTGATCACCTCCGCCAGCACCGACGCCGTCGAAGGCGAGATCACCGTGCGCGAGGAATTGTGCACTGCGGGCGGGATCATGCATGGCGGGGCGATCATGGCCTTTGCCGATGCGCTCGGCGCGGTTGGCGCGGTCGCCTGCCTCCCCGAAGGCGCGAAGGGCACGACCACCATCGAAAGCAAGATCAACTTTCTCGGCGCGGCCCCGGTGGGCAGCACCGTCAGGGGACGAAGCGTGCCGCTCAAGACCGGGCGGCGAATGTCGGTGTGGCAGACCAGCATCGACACCGCAGAGGGCAAGCCGGTCGCGGTGGTGATCCAGACGCAGTTGGTGTTGTAACGCAGGCCCTTCGCCCGGCGACCTGCGCGGACTGGACGGCACACCGCAACGTCATTCGTCCGGCCGTTTCGCCGCTTCGACGAAGGGCAGGCCTCGCATGCGCCGTTCAGCCGCGCGCAAGGTTTACATCTGTAATCGGTATGACTACAGGTGTAATCAGAAAGCAGGGAGATGCGCTGTGAGCCCGTCTGACGACAATCCGGTGGAAAGCCCCGGCGAACGCATCACCGATGCCGAACATGCGGTGATGGAGGTGCTGTGGGATCGTCCGCGCCAGACCGCGGCCGAAGTCTGCGCCGATGTCTGCGCGCAGCGCGGCTGGAGCCTGGCGACCGTCAAGACCCTGCTTTCACGCCTCGTGCAGAAAGGCGCGCTCGCCGCCGAGCCCGATGGCCGACGCTTTCTCTATACGCCGTTGATCGCCCGCGAGGCTTATGTCGGGGGCGAAAGCCGCCGGTTGGTCGAACGACTATTCGGTGGCCGCGCCGCTTCGCTGGTGGCGCATCTTGCCGAGACCGAGGCGCTGTCCGAGGATGATCTCGACGAGATCGAGGCGCTGCTCAAGGAGCTGCGGCCGTGAGCGGGGTGCTGCTCCACACGCTGGCCTGGACCGGCGTGCTGATCGCTGCGGTGCTGGTCCTGCGCCGTCCTGTGTCCCGCCAGTTCGGGCCGGAGGCCGCCTATGCGCTGTGGGCTTTGCCGCTGCTGCGGTTGCTGCTGCCGCCGCTGACGCTGCCAGCGTGGATGGCCCCCAAGGCCCTGCCGCCGCTGGGTGACGCCGCGCCGGACGCGATCGTGCCGGCCGCCGCGCCGCCTGCCGAGGCGGTGGTCTGGCAGGCCGCAGACAAGGTTCCGCTCGCAGTCCCGGCCGAACCTGCGTCGACATCTGCCGGGTTCGATCTTTTTGCCCTGCTGGCCGACTTGCCGCTCACGGAAGCCCTGCTGCTGGTCTGGCTCGGCGGGGCTGGGGTGTTCCTGTGGCTGCGCTTCGCCGCCTATTTCCGTCTGCGTGACACGCTTCTGGCCGAGGGCCGCGAAGTGGGCCGTGTGCCCCGCGGTTTTGGCGGCCTTCGCCCTGCCGCCCGGCTTCCTCGCGCTGCATGACCGTGCCGCGCGCGATCTGGCGCTGGCGCACGAACTGGCGCACCATCGCGGCGGCGACCTGCTGGTCAATGTCCTCGTCCAGCCGCTGTTTGCGCTGCACTGGTTCAACCCGCTTGCCCGCTATGGGTGGCTGGCCTTGCGCCGCGATCAGGAAGCAGCCTGCGATGCCCGGGTCATGGCGCGCCGTTCGGCACAGGAGCGCGCTGCCTATGCTGCGCTGATCGCCCGCTTTGCTGCTGCGCCGGGCACCATCAACAATGCTGCGCTCACTGCGCCGATGGCCTGTCCGGTGCTGGGTGAGAAGTCGATCATTCACCGCTTGAGGAGTCTGAAAATGTCCGAGCTTTCCCCTCGCCGCCGTCTGGCGGGCCGTGCCCTGTTGGCCGCCGGTCTGCTGGTGCTGCCGCTCACCGCCTCAATCAGCTATGCCGCCAGCGACGACATTCCCGCTGTGCCCGAACCGCCTGCCCCGCCGCCGCCGCCCGCACCGCCTGCCGCCCCCGATGCGCCGCAGCCGCCACTGCCGCCGGAAGCACCCGAGCCGCCCGAGCCGCCGCTGGCCCCGCTGCCGGGCGAAGAGGGCGCAGGCGATGTCAACGTGACCGAGCGGGTGTGGCGTGATGCGGATGGCAAGGAAAAGCGCATGCGGATCGTGTTCCGCTCGCCTGCCGAGCAGCTGCGCGTCGAGCAGATGCTGGAAGGCTCGCGGACCATGGACAAGGCCGCGCATGAGCAGATGATGGCCTCGCTCCGCGAAGGTCTGGCCGAGGCCGAGCGGGTGCGCGCCGAACTGCCCAAGATCATCGCCGACGCCATGGCCTCAGCCGATGCTGCCACCGCCGCCGCCGGTGCGCCGCGGGTTATCGTCCGGCAGGAATGCCGCCCCGGCAGCGAGGAGGTGTCCGAGACCACAACTCGCGATGGCACTCAGATCGTCAGCATCTGCCACCGCCGGATCGCAGCCTCGGCACGCCACGGCCTTGAACAGGCCCGCGCCGAAATCGCCCGCGACAGGGACATCCCGGAGGAAACCCGCAAGCAATTGCTCCAGACCCTCGACGGGCAGATTGCCCGCTGGAAGGAAAAGGAAGGCTGAACCGCCCCACCGGGGCAGCTGGGCCGGCTACCGTGCTGGTCTGGCTGCCGCCTTGGGCCGGGCAGGGTAGGCACAGCCCCGGCCCAGACCCCAGCCCTTGAGGAAAGCGCGCCGGACCATCCCCGCAGTAAAGGCGGCCTGCAGGGCGCGGTCGTTCTCCGCCGCGCCCGTTACCTCGCGCAGGATGCCGCGGAACGGAATGATCGATCCGACCACGCTCTGCCCGAGCCGTCCTTCGCTCAGGCGTTGCGCACCATCATCCTCGGCAATGTCGTAATCGGCCCCCAGCACCATGTCCAACGCCGCGATCTGCTTCACCAGCGCGTCGCACCGGCCCAGCCCGGCGCGGGCGTAGGGATCGTTTGCGGCCGTTTGCAACACGGCCGGAATGTCGCGCTGGTCGATATTGAGATCGCGCAGCGGGGTCTTGGCGACCTCCGCGGCGTCGGGCTCGGGCATGACCTGCGCATGGAGCGGGGCAAGGCTGCCCGATCCGAGCGTGAGCAGCGCGACGAGCGAGGCGATGCGCATGGGTTTAACCTCCTTCAAAAAACTGGTCACAAGTCGCATCACTATTGCTCTCCAGCCCCAGCCGGAGAGCGGCCATGCGCTGCCGGCTGGTGCCGTGGGTGAAGCCTTCGGGATTGATCGCCTGCCCGGAATTGCGCTGGAGCGTATCGTCACCGATCGCGCTCGCGGCCTTCAGGCCTTCCTCCAGATCGCCCGGTTCGATCAGGTTGCGGTTCCGGCCCGCCCACATGCCGGCATAGCAATCGGCCTGCAATTCCATCGCCACCTGCAGGCGGTTGGCGGCGGCGGGGTTGCGCTGCTGCGCCGCGCGCACCTGCGCTGACAGACCGGTGATGTTCTGGATGTGGTGCCCATATTCATGCGCGATCACATACAGCCGCGCGAAATCGCCCCCCGTGCCCGACATCTGGGCGAGCTGGTCGTAAAAGCCGGTGTCGATGTAGATGCCCTTGTCGGCAGGGCAATAGAACGGCCCCACCGCCGCTGACGCATTGCCGCAGCCCTCGGTTCGCACCACGCCGCTGCGATAGAGATTGAGAAAGGGCTGCTCGAAGGGCTGGCCAGTGCGCGCGAAGCTCGCCTGCCAGGTGGCATCGAGGCTGGTGAGCGCATTGCAGGCCTCGGTGGCATAGGCGCTGCTGGTGCAGATTTCCTCGGCGCTGAGATCACCGCTGCCGCCGCCCGGTGCGGCCGGCGCGGTTTGTTGCTGCACGCTTTCGACCATGCCGATCGTCTGCATCGGATCGATCCCGAACACGACCGCACCGATCAGGGCGATGACCAGCGTCCCGCAGCCCACACCCCCGGCGCGGCCCATGCCGCCGCCGCTCCCGTCATTGCTTGATCGGACATTGATCCGAGATGTGTCGAACGGCCCCAGCCGCATGGCAATTCCTCCCTTGGCCCTGTTTGCTCAACAATTTTATTGGACAGCCGCTATGCGCGCGGCAAAAGCGAAGGCCAATAGGCCGAACGTGCAGGAGATGCGGCGAATGCTCAAGAACAAGCGTGCTCTTGTGACCGGCTCGACCTCGGGCATCGGCCTCGCGATCGCACGCGCACTGGCGGATGCGGGGGCTGACGTGATTCTCAACGGGCTGGGCGACCCGGCGACCATCGCGGTTCTGCGCGAGGAGCTCGGCGCAACGTACAATGGCGCGAACCTGATGGATTCCGGCGCGATTGCGGAAATGATGGGGGAGATTGGCCCCGTCGATATTCTCGTCAACAATGCCGGGATGCAGCACGTGGCGGCGATCGAGGATTTCCCGCCCGAGAAGTGGGACGCGATTCTGGCGCTCAACCTGTCGGCGGCGTTTCACACGACACGCCTCGCGGTGCCGGGCATGAAGGCGAAGGGCTGGGGTCGGATCATCAACACTGCCAGCGCCCATTCGCAGGTCGCCTCGCCGTTCAAGAGCGCCTATGTCGCGGCCAAGCATGGGCTGGCAGGCTTTACCAAGACCATCGCGCTCGAACTGGCGACGCATGGCATTACCGCCAACTGCATCTCTCCGGGCTACGTCTGGACGCCGCTGGTCGAGAACCAGATCCCCGACACCATGGCCGCGCGCGGGATGACGCGGGAGGCGGTGATGAACGACGTGCTGCTCGCCAAGCAGCCGACCAAGAGCTTCATCCAGCCCGAGGATGTGGCCGCGCTGGCGGTGTTCCTGTGCGGCGACGCGGCGCGGGGCATCACCGGCGCGAACTACGCCATCGACGGGGGATGGACTGCCGAATGAGCCTGCGCCGTCCTTCGTTGCTGGTGCTGCTGCTGCTGAGCATGATGCTCGCCGCCTGCGCGCGCGCTCCGGTAGGGCGGGTGCCGGTAGAGGACCGGGCCGAGATCGCCGCGCGGCTCAAGGCCGATATCGTGGCGCTGGCAGATGACGAGATGCTGGGACGCAAGCCGGGTACACCGGGCGAGGACAAGACGCTGGCCTATCTCGAACGCCGGATGCTCGAAGTCGGTCTGGTTTCGGGCACCAATGATCCGGGCAGCTATTGGCGCATGCCGGTGGGTCTTGTTGCGACCCGGGCCCTCCCCGGAACGGTGACGCTGACCCAGGGCAAGCGGTCGGTCATCGTGCCCGAAAGCGACGCCGCCGTGTTCACCCAGCGCCGCCGTGAGCTGGCGCTGAGCGGGCCGGGCACAGGGGTGCCGGTGGTGTTTGTCGGTTATGGCGATGGCTTGGTGCTGGGCGAGGCGCTGGCCGGCGCGGTGGTCGTGATGCTGGCCGATCCGGGGCGTGACGAGGCGCGGCGCGCGGCGCTCTTCGCGCAGCGCGCGACGGCGGTGCTGACCGTGGTGCCCGATGCCGACGCGCTCGCGCCGCTGCGCATCGGAGAGAGGCGCGAAAAACTGCAGTTGGCGAGCGAGGAGCAGGATACGCTCTCCGCCTTCGTCACCGAGGCGGTGGTCGCCGACCTGATTGGTGAAATCCGCTGGAAGCGGCTCAAGTCCGAAGCCGAGGCAGCCGACTTTGCCCCGCTTGAGATCCATCTCGCCGTCGCCATCGAAGCGGCGGCAGAACGGCGCGAATTCACCAGCTACAATCTTGTCGGCATGATCCCCGGCAAAGTGCCCGGCTCGGGCGCGGTGCTGCTGCTGGCGCATTGGGATCACCTGGGAGAATGTGCGCCGCCCGAGGCACCCGACACAATCTGCAACGGTGCCGCCGATAATGCCAGCGGGTTGGCCGCGATGCTCGAGCTGGCGCAGCGGTTGAATTCGGCCGGGCCGCATGGGCGCGACATTTATGTGCTGGCCACCACATCCGAAGAAGGCGGATTGCTCGGCGCGCGCGCCTTTGCCAAGGCCCCGCCGGTACCGCTTGCCAGCATTGTCGCGGCGTTCAATTTCGACATGGTCGCGGTCGCCCCCAGAGGCAGCCCGGTGGGCTTTATCGGCCGGGGGCGGACCGCTGCGCTCGATTCGGTTATCCTCGATCATCTGGCAAATAATGGGCGCGGGCTGGGCGATCAGAGCCTCGCGGACAGTTTCGTCCAGCGGCAGGATGGCTGGGCGCTGCTCCAGCAAGGCGTGCCGAGCGTGCTGCTGTCGAGCACCTATGGGGTACGCGGTTTGCTCGACCCGTTTCTCGCCACTCGATACCACCGGCCGTCCGACAGCGCTGATGCGGTCGAGCTGGGCGGGGCGATTGATGATGTGCTGCTGCATGACGCGCTGATCCGCCAGATTGCCGATCCCGCGCGCTATCTGCCGCCCGCCGCCGCGGCACCCTAGCGCAATCGCCAAACCGCGGTTACATGGGCCGCCACGATTCTGCACCCCGGCAGAACCCGCCCGCGCATTGAGAAAGTGGCAAGCATGGATATCCCGCTCGGTCTGACCTTTGATGACGTGCTGCTCCGCCCCGCGGAAAGCAGCGTGCTGCCGAGCATGGCCGATACCTCGACCCGGCTGACGCGCGACATCGCCCTCAATATTCCGGTGCTCTCCTCGGCGATGGATACCGTGACCGAGGCCGACATGGCGATCGCCATGGCGCAGCTTGGCGGCATCGGCGTGCTCCACCGCAATCTCGAAATTGCCGAGCAATGCGCGGCGGTGCGCGCGGTCAAGCGCTATGAGAGCGGGATGGTGGTGAACCCCATCACGATCCAGCCCGATGCGACGCTGGGCGAAGCGCAGGCGCTGATGCAGCAGCACCGCATCAGCGGCATTCCGGTAACGGACGCGCATGGCAAGCTGGTCGGCATCCTGACCAACCGCGATGTGCGCTTTGCCGAAAACCCGCTCCAGCCGGTGCGCGAGCTGATGACGACCGAGAACCTCGCCACCGTGCCGCTTGGCACCGGTCAGGAAGAAGCGCGCCGCCTGCTCCACGCACGCCGGATCGAAAAACTGCTGGTGGTTGACGATGTCTATCACTGCATCGGCCTCATCACCGTCAAGGACATCGAAAAGGCGGTGAATTACCCCCACGCCACCAAGGATGGCACAGGCCGTCTACGCGTCGCCGCGGCGACCACCGTGGGCGATGCGGGCTTTGCGCGCACCGAGGCGCTGGTTGATGCCGAGGTCGACGTGATCGTGATCGACACCGCCCACGGGCACAATATCGAGGTGTCCCGCGCGGTTGATCGGGTGAAGAAACTCTCCAACCGGGTGCAGGTGATCGCGGGCAATGTCGCCACGGCAGAGGCGACACGCGCACTGGTCGATGCCGGAGCCGATGCCGTCAAGGTGGGGATCGGGCCCGGCTCGATCTGCACCACCCGCGTCGTGGCGGGCGTGGGCGTGCCGCAGCTGACCGCGATCATGGAAAGCGCCGCTGAAGCCGCCAAGTCGGGCGTGCCGGTAATCGCTGACGGCGGGCTGCGTACCAGCGGTGACGCGGCCAAGGCGCTGGCGGCAGGCGCGTCCAGCGTGATGATCGGATCAATGCTGGCAGGCACCACGGAAAGCCCGGGCGAGGTGTTCCTCTATCAGGGCCGCTCCTACAAGGCGTATCGCGGCATGGGCTCGGTCGGCGCGATGGCGCGCGGCTCGGCTGACCGCTATTTCCAGCAGGACGTTTCGGCGATGAAGCTCGTCCCCGAGGGGATCGAGGGACAGGTGCCGTTCAAGGGCCCGG
>RDXA01000139.1 GCA_004292705.1 Sphingomonadales bacterium
GATTGACCGGCATCAGCTCGATCCGGTTGATGTTGAGGTGCGGTGGCAGGCCCGCGATCCATCCGATGGTGTCGGCGATGTCCTCGCCGGTCATCGGATTGACGCCCGCGTAGAGCTTGTCCGAGGCTTCCTGGCTGCCGGTGCGCACGAGGGTGAATTCGGTCTCCACCATCCCCGGCTCGATGCTGGTGACGCGCACGCCGGTGCCGTGCAGGTCGGCGCGCAAGGCGAGGGTGAAGTGGTTCACGAAGGCCTTGGACCCGGCATAGACATTGCCGCCCGGGTAGAGATAGGTGCCTGCGACCGAGCCGATGGCGATGATCGCGCCCTTGCGCTCGATCAGCTTCGGCAGGAGCTTGCGGGTCAGCACCACCATCGCCGTGACGTTGGTGTCGATCATGGTGCGCCAATCGTCGAGATTGGCATTCTGCGCAGGTGATAGCCCTTGGGCGAGGCCCGCGTTGTTCACCAGGAGGTCGATCTCGCGAAAAGCCTCGGGCAGGCCCGCCAGCGCGGCATCGAGCGCAGGCGTATCGCGCACGTCGAAGCACAGGGGCAGCACCTTGTCCGCCCCCAGCTCTGCGACCAGCGCATCGAGCCGCTCCTGCCGCCGTCCGGTGGCGACGCAGCGCCAGCCGTCGGCGACGAAACGGCGCACGGTGGCGAGGCCGATCCCGGCAGTGGCGCCGGTGACGAAAGCGGTCTTGGTCATCCGCGCAGCATGCCTCCGGTTATACGATCAGCCACCGACAGCATTATTCGTTCGGAGATCAAATTCAGCTCTTCATCGGTGAAGCTACGATCTCTTGGCTGCAATCTGACTTCGACAGCCAGAGATTTGAGCCCATCTGGAATACCTTGCCCTCGAAACTCATCGAAGACCCTTACGCTTACGATGCTTTCTTTATCTGCATGGCGGACCGCATTTACGAGGTCGGCTGACGGTATGCCTTTAGGGATTGCCCAGGCGAAGTCGCGGGTCACGGCTTGCAGCGCGGGCGGGGTGAAGCCGGGCCGCGCAAAGGCGGCGCCTTTCTTCGCGGGGATCGCGTCGAGGAACAGCTCCACCGCCGCAATCGGGCCATCGGCGTCGAAGGCCTTGAGCGTCGCCGGATGCACCATCCCGAAGCGTGCCAGCACCACCTTGGGGCCGAGGCGGAGGGTCGCCGACTGGCCGGGATGGAACTGCGCGCCCGCTTCCCCCATCACCATCAGGTTCTGCGTCGGAGCACCCGCCGTTTCGAGCAATTGGAGCGCCAGCGCCTTGGCGTCATAGGCGTCGAAGCCCTGCGCCTTGCCCGACTGCCAGCCGCGCGGCGTCTTCTCGCCTGCCAGCACCAGCCCAAGCGTCGGCTTTTCATCGCTGAGGCCATCGGGGCTGCGGAAATAGCGCCGCCCGATCTCGAACAGGCGTGACGACGCCGCGCCGCGATCAGCATTGCGCTTGGCCGCCATCAGCAGCCCGGGGAGCAGCGAAGGGCGCATCGCCTTCAGGTCTTCGCTGATCGGATTGGAGAGGACCCACAGGGCCTGATCGCTGGCGAAATGCTGCGCCGCCCATTCGGGCAGGAAGCTCCACGTCACCGCCTCGTTCAGCCCGCTCGCGGCAGCCGCGCGGCGCAGACCGCGCTCCAGCTTCTGCTGCGGGGTGGCGGTGGGGCGGGCCACGCCTTCGACGCGCGGGAGCGCGACACTGGAGACCTTGTCGAGCCCGTGGATGCGGACCACTTCCTCGACGAGGTCAGCTGGGCCTTCGATGTCGTGGCGGCGCAGCGGGCAAGTAACATGCCAGTCGGCGCCGACCACAAAGCCGAGGCTTTCGAGGATGCGCTGCTGTTCGCCCTCGGGCACGTCCACCCCGCCGAGGCGCAGCGTCAGGCCGGGATCGAAGGCGACGACCTTGGCTTGCGCGGGCGGCGAACCGGCGCGCACCACTTCGCTGGGCTGGCCGCCGGCGAACTCCACGATCAGCCCGGTGAGCAGATCGAGGCCCTCGTCCAGAAACGCCGGGTCCACCCCGCGCTCGAACCGCGTGCGCGCGTCGGACGACAGCCCGAGCTTGCGCCCGGTCGCGCCGATGCGGGCCGGGTCGAAATAGGCGATTTCGAGCAGCACGTCGGTGGTCGTCTCCGACACCCCCGAATGCTCGCCGCCCATGATCCCGGCGATGTCGTGAACGCCCGCGTCGTCGGCAATCACGACCATCTCGGCATCGAGCGTGTAGGTCTTCTCGTTGAGCGCCAGCACTTGCTCGCCATCCTTCGCGCGCCGCGCCACCACCGCGCCTTGCAGCTTGGCCATGTCATAGACGTGCGCCGGACGGCCGAAGCCGAGCATCAGGTAGTTGGTGAGGTCCACCAGCAGCGAGATCGGGCGCTGGCCTGCGCTCTTGAGCCGCGCTTGCAGCCAATCGGGCGAAGGGCCATTGGTCACGCCGGTGATAACCCGGCCATAGAACGCCGGGCAGCCTTGCGGATCGTCGGTGCGGATTTCCACCGGGCACGCGCCTGCCGGGGTGAAGGCGGGCATGGCAATCGGCTTCAGCGTCCCCAGCCCCTTGGCCGCCAGATCGCGGGCGATGCCGTAGACGCCCATGCAATCGGGGCGGTTGGGGGTCACCGCCACCTCGATCACCGGATCGGCCCCGTGGTAATCGGCAAAGGCGGTGCCGACCGGCGCATCATCGGGCAGTTCGATGATCCCGTCGTGATCATCGCCCAGCTCCAGCTCGCGGGTCGAGCACATCATGCCGTTCGATTCGACGCCGCGGATCGCGCTTTTCTTCAGCACCATGCCGTTGGCCGGAACCACCGCGCCGGGCAGGCCCAGCACGCCCTTCATCCCCGCGCGGGCATTGGGCGCGCCGCATACGACTTGCAGCGGGTTGCCGTCGCCTGTGTCGACGGTGAGCACCTGAAGCTTGTCGGCATCGGGGTGGCGCGCGGCGGTGAGCACATGGGCGATGCGGAAGCCCGCCAGCCTTTCCGCCGGGTCTTCCACACCTTCGACCTCAAGCCCGATGGCATTGAGCGCGTCGCAGATTTCCGAAACGGTGGCGGTGGTCTCAAGATAGTCCTTGAGCCAGGTCAGCGAGAACTTCATGCGCGTGCTCCTACCCCTGCGGAGAGGGTCGGCTGATCGAACGGCGAGAAGCCGTAATGCGCCAGCCAGCGCGGGTCGCCATCGAAGAAGGCGCGCAGGTCGTTCATCCCGTATTTGAGCATGGCGATGCGGTCGATCCCGAGGCCGAAGGCGAAGCCCTGCCATTCCTTTGGATCAAGTCCGGCAAACTCCAGCACGCGGGCGTTGACCATCCCGCTGCCGCCGATTTCCATCCACGCATGGCCCGGCGCATCGCCGTGCCCGCCGACCACGCGGCGGCCACCTTCGTTGGAGTAGCCGACATCGACTTCGACGCTCGGCTCGGTGAAGGGGAAGTAGGAGGGGCGCAGGCGCAGCACGATGTCTTCGCGCTCGAAGAAGGCCTTGAAGAAGGTCTCCAGCGTCCATTTGAGGTGGCCGAGGTGAATGCCCTTGTCGATGACGAGGCCTTCGACCTGATGGAACATCGGCGTGTGGGTCGCGTCGCTGTCGCTGCGGTAAACCCGGCCCGGCGCGATGATGCGGATCGGCGCGCCCTGATCGATCATCGCGCGGATCTGCACCGGCGAAGTGTGCGTCCGTAGCAACATCTGGCCGCCAGCCGCATTGCGTTGGTTGTGGCCGAAGTAGAAGGTATCATGCATCGCCCGCGCCGGGTGGGTCTCATCCATGTTGAGCGCGGTGAAATTGTGCCAGTCGTCCTCGATCTCCGGCCCGGTGGCGACCGCGAAGCCGAGTTCGGCGAAGATTTCGGCGAGCTCGTCCATCACCTGGCTGACCGGGTGCACCGAGCCGCGCGGCGCGGCAGGCGCAGGCAGCGTCAGGTCGATCGTCTCGCGGGCCAATTGCTCGGCGAGCGCAGCGGCCTCAAGGGCGGCTTTCTTCATGTCGAGCGCCTCGGCCACGCGCGCGCGGGCCGACTGGATCGCGGGGGCGGCGGCGCTGCGTTCTTCCGGCGTCATCCCGCCCAGCGTTTTCAGCGCAAGGCTCACCCAGCCCTTCTTGCCGAGCGTCTCGAGCCGCTCGGCTTCGAGCGCATCGAGGCTGTCTGCTGCCGCAATCGCGGCCAACGCGGACTCTGTCTGGGATGGGATATCGGTCATGGATCGTGAATGCTCTGCCCGCGGGATTTTCGCCGCCGCGCGCTAGCGGCAAATCGCCGTGATTGCAAAGTGCCAGTGCCGCGCGGGTGCGGTCAGCGCAGTGGTGGTGGATCGAGCGTCTGCGCGGCGCTGCCCCAGACTTTCGCGCGGGCCTCCATGAAGGAGGTCAGAATCGGGTGGTCGAGCGCGGCATATTCGCTCGGGTTCATGGTCATGAATTCGCGAAACTCGCGGGTGAACTGCGCCTGGTCGTGATAATCCGCGTCCATCGCCTCGGTCCAACGGGTGCCGCGCTGGAGCATGAAGGTGGCAAGGCTGCGCATGAACCGCTGACGCCGCATCAGCAGCTTAGGCGCAAAGCCGAAATAGCGCATGCAAATCCGCTCCAGCGTGCGAATGCTCATCGCGCAGGCATCGGCAAGATCATGCACCGAAACATGATCGCCGCTGACCAGCGCGGCGTGGACGCGGGCGATGCGCGGTTCATCACGGTTGGGGCGCATGGCGCGGGTCATGGCAGTCACCAGCGCATCGAACTGCTCGTCGAGCGTCGCTTCGGGATTGCAGAGTGTATCGCTCAGGCCCGCAAAATGGGCGAAAGCAGGATGCGCCGTTCCGTCGCAAACAAGGTTGGCGCATTCGCTCGCATCGGCATCGAAGAACCGCGCCCAGCCCAGCGGCAGGAAGCCGACCCCCCACATCCTGACCGTCCCGAGCGTGAAGCGGCACGGCAGCGCGCTCGGCCCGGTGCCGACGAAGCGCGCGCCTCTGACCCGCGTGGTGGCGATCTCGGCATCAGGGCCGGCGCCGCAGAAGAAGCGGATATTGGCCCATTCGGGCTGGAGATAATCCGTCACCGGCGCCCCGCCTTCGGGCAGATCGAGCGTCAGGTGGTAGAAGGTGGTGAAGCAGCCAGCAAACGCTTCGGGCGGCTCGCGGAACTCGGCCGTAAGTCGCTGGCCGGACGGAAGCAAAGGCCCGCGCGCGGCGCGCTGATATTCTTCGTCCCCCATAGCTTCAAACTGCCGCAGATGACGCGGTTCTACAAGGCCGGCGGCGCATTTTTACAATGCGTAACGCAAAAGGGGCAGGCTCCCGCGAAGGAACCCGCCCCTGATCTGTTTGCGAGGCCGAAGCCGAAAAGGGCTTACGCCGGAAGCGCAGCCCGCGCCGGCTTTAGGCCGGCAAGGCCGCCTTCGCCTGGGCGATCACAGCCTTGAAGGCGCCGCCTTCGTTCATCGCGAGATCGGCCATCGCCTTGCGGTCGAGTTCGATGCCAGCCAGCTTGATGCCGTGCATGAACTGCGAATAGGTCAGGCCTTCTATGCGGACGGCAGCGTTGATGCGCTGGATCCACAGAGCGCGGAAGGTCCGCTTCTTCACCTTGCGGTCGCGGTAGGCGTATTGCCCGGCCTTCTCGACCGCCTGACGGGCGATGCGGATGGTGTTCTTGCGGCGACCGCGATAGCCCTTGGCCTGGTCCAGAATCCGCTTGTGCTTGGCGCGGGTGGTAACACCCCTTTTGACGCGTGACATATCAGTATATCCTTGTTTTTAAGCTGCGTGGGGGCCGAGCCCCGCTCGCATCAATCCAGCCCGTAGGGCGCCCACTTCTTGATCGTCGGCGTATCATTGGCCGACAGGACCGAGGTGCCGCGGTTGGTGCGGATATACTTCGCGTTGTGGCTGATCAGACGGTGACGCTTGCCAGCGACGCCGTGCTTGACCTTGCCGGTGGCGGTGAGTTTGAAGCGCTTCTTCACACCGCTCTTGGTCTTCAGCTTGGGCATTTTCATCTCCTGAGTGAGACACGTCGGAACCGGCCATGGCAGCCCTTGTCGCCAGGCTGGCTGATTGATTCGTGTCAGTGAAGTGCGCGCGCTTAGGCGGAAGGTGCCCGAAAGGCAAGGGGGATAGGGTGGCCTAGGCCGCCTGCGCCACCCTCCCGACTCTCACAGCCTGCCACTCACCCGGCACCCGCTCGCCCTCGATTTGCCCGCGGTTCCAGATCAGGGCCACCAACGCCAGCGCTGGCAGCGGCATGAGGTTTATCTCCAGCGGCAGGGCGACCGCGCGCGTGGCGAGCGGCGAGAGATAGAGCAACACCACCAGCAGCTTCTCGTAAGG